>CAZYDZ010000128.1:4583-6475 GCA_964646535.1 uncultured Opitutaceae bacterium | reverse complement strand
CACTGGAGCGCGCACGGTCGAGGAAATCGGCGTCCACGCGTTGCGTGGTGGGTCTGTTGTCGGAGAACACACGGTTGTTTTTGCAGGAGAAGGAGAAACTATTCGCCTGGAACACAGGGCTGAAGACCGCAGCATTTTCGCCCGCGGTGCGGTTCGCGCCGCCCATTGGTTGAAATCACAAAAGACACCCGGACTTTTTCGTATGGAAGATGTTCTCGGTCTGCATCGCTGATTCTCCATGATCACTTATGTTCAGGGCATACTGCGGGAAGCGACTCCACTGACCGCAGTGGTGGAGGTACAGGGAATCGGTTACGAGGTACAAATCCCGCTGACCACTGCGGAAAGGCTCCCGCGTACAGGCAACAGCGTACTGTTGCATACCGTGGTGGTGTATCGTGAGGATTCACAAACTCTGTACGGTTTCGCCAGCAAGGAAGACCGCGATCTGTTTCGCACCCTGGTTGAAAAAGTGAGTGGCATCGGCCCGCGCACTGCCCAGAACATACTCAGCAGGCTGTCTGCCACCGCACTGCGCAACGCCATCGTACAGCAGGATATTGCCCTCCTGTCCAAATGCCAGGGAATCGGCAAAAAGACCGCAGAGCGCGTCATTCTTGAGTTAAAGGACAAATTGGGACTCTCACTTGCCGGCATGGCGGCTCCCACATCCTCCGAGACTTTTCCCGCATCCGCTCCCGACGCGGTGGATCTGCGCTATCAGGATGCGCTGGGAGCCCTGATCGCACTTGGCTTCAAACCTGCGGAGGCGGACAAGGCTATCCGCAAGGCCCTGCACTCCCAGGGGGAACACGCCACCACGGAAAGCCTGGTCAAATCGGCGTTGAACCCCTGACCCACGCGCTTTTCCCACAGTTACAGTCTGCTGTACTTTGCAAAGGTGGCAGCCTGCCCACAGTAAGCGCCCTGTTCATCAATCAGATTCCAGACTGTTGCCTGTTCAATCCGAAAGCGTTTTCCCGTACTGGAAATACGGATACCTTGGTAGTCATCCACATAACCATTCTCCCTCACCCGTTTTAAAAACGTCTCACGTTCTTCCCTGTGCATAGGTTCAGCCGTATAACGCGACGGCGTATGGGTCAGGATATCCCAATCCATCTCCCATAACCGCAGTGTGGTCAGATTGCCAAAATTCAGGATCTGATCTTCATCGGCAGTACCCGACAACACGGCCCTTTCCGTATGAAAAAGGCGATACGCATTGTCGATGGGATCAGCGGATATGGGTATCAGATCCTCGTGCAGCCAGTGACGATAACTGTTCAGCAACATCTGAATGTGTGGTACCAGAAAATCCCGATGGCGCACAAACAAGGGGTTTATCTGCTGCAACCCCTCGGTTTGATTCCACCCATGCATAAACCCTGCCGCGTAGGCGCGCACTTCAGCCAATTGTGACAACCGTTCCCGATCCTTTATTCCAGGCGATATTTCCACCCCGCTGTTCACATCCACCCAATCGGGATCCGCACTCGCCAATGCCTCTTCCAGGTTATCGGGGCGCAAACCGCCGGCGAGAATCCATTCCACCTGGGGATACCGCCGCTTCAATTGCAGAAATTCGCTCCAGTCGCCCGTCAATCCTGTTCCGCCGTGTTTATCGGGAGAGAAAGAATCGCGCAGCACACCATGACAATATGATAGGATATATTCTGGAAAAGGGTCTCCAGCGGCGAGACGGGGAGCCAGCCACAAGGAATCCCTGCCAACAATATCCGCCCAGCCAATGACTTTATCCAGACCGTTATCTGCACAATCAAAATGAATCTGATAACGGTCAAAACCGATCTCCTTCAATTCCCTCAAAAGCGCCACCACAGATAAATAGTATATTCTGGGTATTTACTTTAATGAGCTTTTGCTCGGGA
>CAZYDZ010000128.1:1762-4573 GCA_964646535.1 uncultured Opitutaceae bacterium | reverse complement strand
GCCACCTGCGGCTCCACCAGCACCGCTACCCGCAAACCGCCGTAAGGCAACGGCTGTAAGGTCTGCCGATATTGCTGCGGGCTGAGATAACGTGGGGAACCCAAGTAAAAGATAAAACCAAGCGCGTCTGCGCCTGCCTCGGCCGCACGAAGAAAATCCTCCTCCAAACGAATACCACAAACTTTTAACTGAGCCTGCTGTGTCATCCCCGACCACTATCACATTTCTCACTCCGTAAAATCAATGCACAAATCAACCCCATTTAACGGGTGGGACTTCCCTGTAGGAGCGGCTTTACGCCGCGACCAGGTCCATACCACGTTTGGTCGCGGCGTAAAGCCGCTTTTACAGATCAAGCCCTATCCATAAAATTCTTCGCGTTTTCGAGTGAGACTTTTTTCAAACTGTGCCAGCGACCTGGTTCCTTTGTCTCATTGACTCTATAAGCAGGATTCTTCGATAATGGACGGGCATGTCGCAAATCCGCGTATTACCAGACCAGATTGCCAACCAGATCGCCGCTGGCGAAGTGGTCGAACGCCCCGCCGCGGTAGTGAAAGAGCTGATTGAAAACAGCATGGACGCGGGAGCGGATCGCATTGAGGTCATCTTCCGCAAAGGGGGAATCGGTTATATCAAGGTCAGCGACAACGGCTTTGGCATGTCACAGGAACAAGCCCTGCTGTCGCTGGAACGCCATGCCACCAGCAAATTGCAGGCCATTGATGACCTGAAGGCGATTCGTTCATACGGTTTTCGCGGCGAGGCCATTCCCAGTATTGCCAGCGTCTCACGTTTCCTGATGCGCACACGCACCCAGGAGGCTGACGCGGGGACTGAAATCCTCATCCTGGGTGGAAAAATCCAACACGTACGCGAATGTGGGATTCCCCCCGGCACCATTATTGAAGTGGATCGCCTGTTTTACAATGTGCCTGCGCGACGCAAATTCCTTAAAACGGAAGAAACAGAGAGCGGTCATATTCTGCATCTGCTACGACTCTACGCAATGGCTGCGCCACAGACCGCGTTTACCCTGAAAGAGGATAAGCGCACTCTTCTCACCTCACCTGCCTGTCCCTCCCTCAAGGATCGGGTGGGAGAATTACTGGGCAGGGAAACGGCAACCCGTACCCGCCCTATTTATCGACAGGAAGGTACGATGACCTTGGAGGGATTGGCAGGACCACCGTCATTGCTGCGCAATTCGCGCCAGGAAATTCTGTTCTTTGTCAATGGCCGCCCTGTCGATACCCGCCTGCTGACTTTTGCAACCATTGAAGCATACCGCGACTTCATTCCGCGTGGCCGCTTTCCTGTGATGATTGCCAATCTGGATATTCCGCCAGACCAGCTTGACGTCAATGTACATCCCACCAAACGGGAAATTCGCTTTCGCAACGAGGCAGCTACCCGCGCACTGATCATACGGGCCATCCGCGAGTTTCTTGAAGAGCACCAGAAAGAATCCTTTGCGTCTGTTCTGTTTCCCCAGCCAACCTCAGGCGCGGTTGTTGCCAACTCGGAAACCGCTAGTGTGATCAGTAAACTGGCTCCGCCGCCAGCTCCACATAATACATCGTCCACAACAGCCGACAATCACCCCGTTCCCCGTAAAGAAACCGTCTCTCCCTCACAACCACAGCCATCGGCTGAATCGGCTGATCCAGCCGCCACGCCGCCAAAACTGAATCATTGGCGCTATCTGGGAACACAACAACGGCGCTTTCTCCTGTTTTCTCACGACAATGGCCTGACCCTGGTCAATGCCACGGCAGCCAGGAATCGCATCAGCTTTGAGAAAATTCAGCAGGAATTATCCTCTGGCATACTGCCATCCCAACCGCTGACTTTTGCCCTGCCTGTCGAACTGAATGCCATGGAGAGCCAGTGCCTGAAGGAGCAAGGACATTTTCTGCGTCAGATTGGTTTCGAATTGGAAGAGTTTGGCGGCTCATCACACCGGATTTCTGCCATTCCCGCAATGGTCTCTCCGCACGAAACGGAAAGCCTTCTGCGTGAAGTCCTGGCCTATCTACAGGACAACCCGCTAACGAACGAATTGAAGTATGAGGTCTGCGAATGGATTGCCCGTCATTTTGCATCCTATTCGAATATCTCCGACACACCAAACAGTAATGAGGAAGCCTACTCTCTGGTGGAGACGCTATTGCACTGCCGCCACCCATTGATCTGCCCTTCTGGAAATCCCACTATGATTGAGATCAACAGTAGTGAACTGCAAAAACGTTTCTTTCCAAAAACAAGGAATTCTGCATCATATTCAGAATAGTTTTCCACTCAAAATACCTATACGGCATGGCCAAAAGTAAAACACCAGGCAAGCATTCGCCCAAAACCATGAAAAGCTTCAATTTCAATATTGAAAATAATGTTGAAGGTCTGAAGCAGTCGATTGTCAACCATCTGAAATACACCCTGGGACACGGGATGGACGTGGCCACGGACCGCGACTGGTGGTTCTCCACAGCAATGGCTGTTCGCGATCGGATTGTGGAACGCATGATCCGCACCACGAAAACACATCGTAAGCAAAAAGTACGGCGTGTATACTACCTCTCACTCGAATACCTGATGGGAGGCCTGCTTAAAAACTATCTGGGAAATACCGGCTTGCGCGAATGTGCGCGTCAGGCATTGACGGAACTCGGACAGGATGTGGAAAAAATCTGCTCACAGGAAGTCGACATGGGACTTGGCAACGGCGGTCTGGGCCGCTTGGCTGCCTGTTTCCTCGACTCCCTGGCCAGTCTGGACCTCCCTGCAGTGGGCTATGGCCTGCACTACGAA
>CAZYDZ010000128.1:0-1752 GCA_964646535.1 uncultured Opitutaceae bacterium | reverse complement strand
AATACGGCCTGTTCAAACAGGAATTCGAAAATGGCCATCAGATAGAGCATCCTGACAACTGGTTGCAATACACCAACCCATGGAAAATCATCCGCCCTGAACATACTCAGGAAATTCCCATTTACGGTGAGGTCAGGGAATCCTTTGACGACCGCGGACACCGTCATGTGGAATGGGTCAACACTGCAACGATCAAAGGTATCCCTTACGATATTCCCATCTGCGGTTACGGAGCAAATACAGTCAATTTCCTGCGCCTGTGGGAATCGCGCGCATCCAATGAATTTGACCTCGATGTATTCAATCAGGGGAGCTATGTCGAATCCGTACACAGCAAGGTCGTGACAGAGACGATCTCCAAGGTGCTCTACCCCAACGATCAAACGGAAAACGGCAAAGAACTGCGACTGGTACAGCAATATTTCTTCGTGGCCTGTTCCCTGCGTGACATTCTCAAGCGTTTCTTCACGGAAAACGGCGATCAACTGGAAAACCTTCCCTCACAAGCCGCCATCCAGCTCAACGATACACACCCGGCAATTGCGGTTCCTGAACTCATGCGGTTACTGGTGGACGAATACAACATTGACTGGGAAAAGGCCTGGCAGATCACAGTGGATTCCCTTGCCTACACCAACCATACCCTGTTACCCGAGGCTCTGGAAAAATGGAGTATCAGCCTGCTCCGCAAAGTGCTCCCCCGTCACCTGCAGATCATATATGAAATCAACGCTCGCTTTCTTGCCAACGAAGTGGAGAAACAGTGGCCTGGCGACGACTCTCGCAAACGGGCTCTTTCCCTGATTGAGGAAGGCTCCCAACAGCAGATGGTGCGCATGGCTTATCTGGCGGTACTGGGCAGCCATTCCACCAATGGCGTGGCAGCGCTTCATACCCATCTGTTGCAACGTTCCCTGTTTTTGAACTTCTACCAACTCTTCCCTGAGCGTTTTAACAATAAAACCAACGGTATCACACCGCGTCGCTGGTTATTGGATGCCAACCCTGAGCTATCTTCTCTCATCACTGAAAAGATTGGGGATCACTGGCCTGTCCATCTCGACCAGTTATACGAATTGGAGGAATATGCCGAACAGCCGGATTTCCAAAAAAGATTTCGGGACATCAAAAGACACAATAAGGAAAGACTGGCCAAACTGGTGCAGAAGGAGTGTGGCATCGAATTAAACCCGGACGCCATTTTCGATGTGCAGATCAAACGTTTGCACGAATACAAACGGCAGCACCTGAACCTGCTGCATATTCTGCACCTGTATCGGCAATTACTGGACAACCCTGGAATCAACATTCCCGCGCGGGTCTTCATTTTTGCAGCCAAAGCTGCTCCTGGCTACACCATCGCCAAGAAAATCATTCTGGCGATCAATCGGGTTGCCGAAAAAATCAACCGCGACACCCGTATCGACAACAAACTCAAGGTGATCTTTCTGCCCAATTACAGCGTCTCCCTGGCAGAGAAAATCATCCCCGCCGCGGATGTCTCGGAACAGATTTCCACTGCGGGCAAGGAGGCTTCAGGCACAGGCAACATGAAGCTGGCGCTCAATGGAGCCCTGACGATTGGAACGCTGGACGGCGCCAACGTGGAAATCATCGAAGAGGTAGGTGAAGACAACATCTTCATCTTTGGGCTCACCGTCGACGAAGTGGAGCATACCAAAGCCACCGGCTATTCCTCCCGTACCATTTATCAGCAGGACGGCTACCTCGCCTCCCTGATCGACTGGCTCA
>CAZYDZ010000127.1:5251-6506 GCA_964646535.1 uncultured Opitutaceae bacterium | reverse complement strand
TCGGGAGTGAAGTATAACGTGGTGGATATTCCTGCTGAATATCAGGATCAGGCCAACGAATACCGCGAGTCTCTGCTCGAAGCCATCGCAGATTTTGATGATAACATTGCTGAGAAATATCTCGGCGGCGAAGAGATCAGCACCGATGAGGTTCGCGTTGGTATTCGCAAAGCGACCAACTCCCTGGGGTTTGTCGGAGCCATCCCGGGTTCTGCTTTCAAGAACAAGGGTGTGCAACCGATGCTGGATGCGGTGATCGACTATCTGCCGAGCCCGATTGACATTCCTGCAATCAAGGGTGAAAACTCTGATGCGGAGGAAGTCAGCATCGTTTCGGATGACAACGGTAAGATAACCGCCCTGGCGTTCAAGCTGTGGAGTGATCCTTTCGTGGGTAAACTGGTGTTCCTGCGCGTGTACTCAGGCACCCTGAACAAGGGCACAGCGTTGTATAACCCGCGTACCCGTCGCACTGAGCGCCTCAGCCGCCTGATGGTGATGAAGGCCAACAGCCGTGAGGATATTGACGTCGCGTACTCGGGGGATATTTGTGCGGCGATTGGAATTAAGGAAGTGACCACGGGAGATACTCTCTGTGACAAGGATTTGGATATTATTCTGGAGCCGCCGTCATTCCCGGAGCCTGTGATTTCCATGTCGGTGGAGCCGAACTCCAAGGCCGACCAGGAAAAGATGTCGTTGGCGCTCAGCCGTCTCTCCGACGAAGATCCGACTTTCCGTGTCTCTTCCAATCATGAGACGGGTCAAACCATCATCAGTGGCATGGGAGAGTTGCATCTGGATATTATCCGCGACCGCCTGTTCCGTGAGTTCAAGGTGGAAGCTACTGCAGGCAAGCCGCAGATCGCCTATCGTGAAACGATTACCAAGGCAGCGGATGCAGAAGGAAAGTTTATCCGTCAGTCTGGTGGACGCGGTCAGTATGGTCACGCCGTGATCAAACTGGAGCCCGCTGAAAAGGGAGCCGGTATTGAGGTGATCAACGAAATTGTTGGTGGCTCAATCCCCAAGGAGTATATTAAGCCGACCATTGAAGGTATCCACGAAGCTGCCAACAACGGTGTGGTCGCCGGATATCCTGTAATCGATTTCAAGGTTCGTATTGTGGACGGTTCCTTCCACGAAGTGGACTCTTCGGAAATGGCGTTTAAGATGGCTGGTATTTTTGCTTTCAAGGAAGCCATGAAGAAGGCTGGCCCGATTCTGCTGGAGCCGATCATGAAGGTCGAAGTTA
>CAZYDZ010000127.1:2360-5241 GCA_964646535.1 uncultured Opitutaceae bacterium | reverse complement strand
GGTGATGTGATGGGTGATCTGAACCGCCGCCGTGGTCGTATTCAGAACATGGATTCCCGCAACGGCCTGTCTGTTGTCGAGTGTGATGTTCCGCTCGAAGCCATGTTTGGTTATGCCACGGATGTACGCTCCCTTTCCAAGGGTCGTGCCAGCTATTCCATGACACCGTCCCACTTTGAACAGGTTCCAGCGAGCTTGCTCACTAACATTGTAGAGTCGGTGAGCCGCGCTCCCGCACGTACTTGATTTGTCCCATGAAAGGTCAACGCATTCGCATTAAACTCAAAGGATTCGACTATCGGATCATTGATCAATCCACTTCGGAGATCGTCGAAACCGCCAAGCGCTCAGGCGCTCGGGTTTCTGGTCCTGTGCCTCTTCCGGTACGCATCCAGAAACTGTCGGTCAACCGCTCTCCTCACGTAGACAAGAAGTCAATGGACCAGTTCGAGTTGCGTACTCATAAACGTCTGATTGACATTATTGAACCAACCACGGCGACTGTGGATGAGCTGAAGAAGCTCAACCTGCCCGCTGGCGTTGATATTACGATTAACATTTAACCAAACACGCGATTCTTGTGTTGGCAATGGAATGACAATTTGTTGAAATAAGCATCCGTCGCTATTGCTAATGCAGGTCTAGTGACAACGGGAATTCTCCCACCTGCCTCTTAGAAAACATGAACTTTACCATTATCGGAAAAAAACTGGGAATGTCCCAGATTTACAACCAGGACAACGTCCTGGTTCCCGTTACGGTTGTTGAAGCCGGACCTTGTCCCGTGCTCCAGGTCAAAAATCTGGAAAATGATGGATACAATGCAATCCAGATCGGGTTTGGGGAACAAAAGGAACAGCGCCTGAGCAAAGCAGAAGTTGCCCATGCCAAAAAAGCTGGCGCAGCAGCAGTAACCACCCTGAAGGAGATTCGTTGCGAAGACGCTCCTGAGAACAAGGTGGGCGATGTATTGACCGTCGCCCAGTTTGCCGAGGGTCAGCAGGTTGACGTAATCGGCGTGACCAAAGGAAAAGGATTCCAGGGGGTCATGCGCCGTTTCGGTATGGACGGTGGTCCCGCCACTCACGGTTCCATGTTCCACCGCCGTGTGGGTTCCATCGGTATGCGTCAGACTCCTGGCCACGTATTCAAAAACAAGAAGATGCCAGGGCACATGGGTGTGAAGCGCCGTACCGTGCAGAATCTGCAGATCGTGAAAGTGGTTTCCGATCAGAATCTCCTCTTTATTGCAGGCAGCCTTCCAGGCGCCAAGGGTTCCACAGTGTTGGTGCGCGCTGCCAAGAAAGTCCGCACAGCCCAGGCCTAATCCGAAACAGGTGTATCGATATGAAACTGAAAGTATTTAAAGCTGATGGTTCTTCCTTCCAAGAGAAGGAATTCTCCAATATCCCGACGTTTGAAGGGGATAAGGGAGTACAGGCCCTGAAGGAAGTAATCGTGGGTTACCAGGCTAACGCGCGCCAGGGAACAGCCTCCACCAAGACCAAGGGGGAAGTGAGTGGCAGCGGTAAAAAGCCATGGCGTCAAAAGGGTACGGGTATGGCCCGCTCAGGAGATCGCCAGTCTCCCCTGTGGCCAGGCGGCGGTATTATTTTTGGACCCAAACCACGTGATTACAGCAAGAAGCTGAACAAGAAAGTTCGCCAGATTGCGTTTCAGCGCGCTCTTTTTGACCGCGCGGTCAACGGCGAGGTGCTGGTAATCGAAAAGCTGGAGGTCGCCGAACCCAAAACCCGTGTTTTTGACGGAATCCTCAACAAGATTTCCCCGCAGGGCAGCGTGCTGCTGGTGGATACGGAGTTCACACAGGATGTCATTCGTTCGACTCGCAATATCGGGCGCATCCAGTTGGAGGAAGTTCCTACCGTCAATGCTCTCACCATTTCTTCTTGCAAACAGGTGCTTATTACTGAAGACGGCCTGGGCAAGCTCATCGAACGTCTCAGCAAGTAAACCGACATGAAAGCTCCAGATAAAGTTCTCAAGGAATTCCGCGTGACGGAAAAAGCCAACCAGCTCGCTTCCAATCTCAACCAGTACACTTTTGAAGTGTTTTCTGATGCGAATCGCATCTCGGTTGCCCATGCGGTGGAGAGCGTGTTCAAGGTGGAAGTCGACCGCGTCAATATTCTCTACCAGAAGTCCAAAACCCGCCGCGACCGCAGCAACCGTGGTAAAAAGGGCGTAAAGTCCGGTTTCAAAAAGGCTGTGGTCACCCTCAAGACGGGAGACAAGATCGAACTGATCTGATTGATAGAAAGGAATTTGTAACATGTCACTCATTTCCAAAAGACCATTGACTCCGTCGCAGCGCTTCCAGACCCTCAATCGCAGTGAGGTCAGTGCCAAGCGCCCTGAGAAGCAACTGACGGAGACGCTGAAAAAGAGCGGCGGCCGCAATGCTTATGGCCGTATCACTTCCCGCCGTCGTGGTGGTGGACACAAGCGTCGTTATCGTCTGATTGATTTCAAGCGCTCGCGCCTGAATGAGGCTGCCGTAGTGCAAGCGATCGAATACGATCCGAATCGCAGTGCGAACATTGCGCTGGTGGAGTATACGGATGGTGAAAAGCGCTACATTCTGGCTCCGCGCGGGCTGAAAGTGGGCAACAGCGTGATCAGCACCTACGAGATTGCCGAGTTTACTCCGGGCAACACCATGCCGCTGCGCGTGATCCCTCCCGCGACGCCAATCCACGCCATTGAAATGACTCCTGGCCGTGGTGCGCAGATTGTACGTTCTGCCGGTGCGTCCGCGCAGATTCTGGGTATTGAAGGCGAGCATGCGACAGTCAAGCTGCCGAGTGGCGAAGTGCGCGTACTGAATGTGGAGTGCCGTGCCACGATCGGTGAGGTAGGC
>CAZYDZ010000127.1:0-2350 GCA_964646535.1 uncultured Opitutaceae bacterium | reverse complement strand
GTAGGCAATTCCGAACACATGAACCAGTCTCTCGGCAAGGCGGGAAGAAACCGCTGGAAGGGGCGTCGTCCCCGTGTGCGCGGTGTGGCCATGAATCCTGTGGATCACCCGATGGGTGGGGGAGAAGGCCGTACTTCCGGTGGTGGCCATCCTGTTTCCCCATGGGGACAGTTGTCCAAGGGATATCCAACCCGCCGTCGTTCCAAACCGTCCAATTCACAGATCCTGGTCCGTCGCAACGGCAAGAAAGTAAAGAACTGATTTTCCTATGGCACGTTCAATTAAAAAAGGTTTTTATGTGGAACCGTCTCTGCAGGACAAGGTGGAGGAGGCACAGCGTACTTCTTCCAAAAAGCCTATCCAGACATGGTCTCGTCGTTCCACTATCACTCCTGATTTCGTGGGATTGAATTTCAATGTCCACAACGGGAAGGTGTTTGTCCCTGTCTATGTGACTGAAAACATGGTCGGGCACAAGTTGGGTGAATTTTCTCCAACCCGTTCCTTCAAAACCCACGGAGCTCATACCAGAAAGTAATTGTCATGCGTTTCCTCTGCTCCGGTTTTCGTCTGCTTTGCCTGGCCGCCCTTTTGGGTGGGTCTGGCGTTGCTATGGCGCAAGACGGGACGGAGACGCGCGATCCAGCCTTTCTGGTAGATTCCCTGTTCCCGATTGGAGTGACGCAGATTCGTTCCATACAGTCATTTCCGAGTGCGGATCTGGTAGTGCTCAACAGCGGGCATATCGGTGGTTTGCGTCAGGGGATGTTGCTGCAAGTACTTCGCGAGGGTTCTACTCCGGTGGCCGAACTCATTCTGGTTGCTGTACGCCGTGATCTTTCCGCCGCCCTAATCACTCGTCTGAACGATGGAGTGGCTCTTCAATCGGGCGATATTGCCCAGATCAAGTTTCAATCTCTCTAATTTACATTTGATATGAATACACAAGCTTTAACCCGTTATGCCCGCATGTCTCCGAAGAAAGTTCAGGAGATTACCAGGGAAATCCAGGGCAAGCGCGCTGTGGAGGCGCTCAGTCTGCTCTCTTTCATTCCGCGTAAATCCGCGCGTCTGGTTCACAAGACACTCAAGTCTGCGATCGCCAATGCTGAGAACAACGGCAGCCTGAATCCCGACATCCTCTATATCGAGAAAGCTGTGGTGGAGACAGGGCCTGTGTTCAAGCGCTTCCGTCCAGCAGCCCGCGGTTCGGCTAAACCGATTCGCAAGCGCACCTCTCACATCCGTATTACTCTTACGGATCAACCTGTTTCCAAGAAGAAATAATAGATTATGGGTCAGAAAGTACATCCCAACGGTTTCCGCCTCTCCATTCGCCGTGACTGGCAGTCGCGCTGGTACGCGAACAAGAAGCAGTTTGGCGCTCTGCTTGCCGAAGATCACAAGATCCGCAAGTTCCTGATGGAGAAGCTGCGTCTGGCTTCCGTGCCGCGCATCTACATCGAGCGCGCATCCAACCGTGTGCGCGTCAAGATTTTCACTGCCCGCCCTGGTATCGTTATCGGTCGCAAGGGACAGGAGCTCGAAAAACTGCGCGAAGAGTTGGTGCGCTTTACAGGCCGCGATGTGTTGCTTGAAATTCAGGAAGTGAAAAAGCCTGAACTGGAAGCTCAACTGGTGGCGGAGAACGTAGCTCTGCAGCTTGAGCGCCGTATTTCTTTCCGCCGCGCGATGAAGAAAGCGGTCCAAATGGCGATGAGCCTCGGTGCTGATGGAATTAAGATCCAGTGCTCGGGCCGTCTGGGAGGAACTGATATCGCCCGCACGGAAGCCCAGCGTCAGGGCCGCGTGCCACTGCATACACTGCGCGAAAATATTGATTACGGCTTTGCTGAAGCCAAGACCGTTTATGGTATTAATGGTGTCAAATGCTGGATTTGCGCCAAAAGAGAAGACTGATTGATTCCAGCGATATCCGAACAGAATTGAACTGCCATGCCTCTTCTTCCTTCAAGAACTAAATTCCGCAAGACCCACCGTGGTAAAGTGCGCGGTAATGCGACACGCGGAGACAAACTCTCATTCGGAGACTTCGGAATCCAGACCCTCGAGCGGGGTTGGTTGACTGCCTCCCAGATTGAGGCCGCCCGTGTGGCCATCACCCGTACCATGAAGCGTAAGGGGAAAGTCTGGATTCGCGTGTTCCCTCACAAGCCGATTACCAAAAAGCCGGCTGAAACCCGTCAGGGTAAAGGTAAGGGACCAGTGGAATTCTGGGTCGCCGTGATCAAGCCAGGCAATGTCCTGTTTGAGATCTCCGGTGTCTCCGAAACCGTGGCCCGCGAGGCGTTGCGCCTGCTCGGCTCGCACCTGCTCACTGTTTGCCGGG
>CAZYDZ010000126.1:5734-6561 GCA_964646535.1 uncultured Opitutaceae bacterium | reverse complement strand
GCGGATTGTTGCCCGCTCCACTCTTGAAACAACTCCAGAAGGAGAACCGCAGTTTGGAAACGGTCGATGGTGTGCGCGTGTACCAGTGGCAAGAGGGTGTCGCTCCGGAATCTGTGCCTGTCGGAGTGCGTGGGGTGGTGGAATATTTGCGGGAAGCGCATCTTCGGTAGGGTCTGGGTTGATTTGTAGGAGCGGCTTTAGGCCGCAACCTGAGTGTGAGGTGTCTGATCGCGGCATAAAGCCGCTCCTACGAGGAAAAGCATTCCAGCGGCATCGCGCGGCAATTGGGAGAGACCGCGAAGGTAAATTCCACCCAGGGTTTAATATGTTGTTCGATGTCGATGCCTGGCGCTACTTCGACCAATTCCCAGCCTGATTCACACAGGCGGAATACTGCTCGCTCGGTGATCAGCAACACCTCCTGTTGCAGATCTCGTGCCGTGCGCGAGCTGAACGTGATCTGCTGAATTTTCCTCACCATTTTTCGGGTGGCCCCCTCCTGCAGGATTTTCATCTTACCCTGTTCAAACGCCACCTCCAGTCCGCCCACCGTGAGTGGACTGCAAAACACCACTCGCCGTGCCGACTGCGCGATATCGATAAACCCGCCACAGCCGACGGTTCTGCCACCAAAACTACTGACATTGATATTGCCATCGCCATCAATCTCCGCCGCCCCCATAATTGCGATGTCGAGATTGCCACCGTAGTAGAGATCGAACATTCGATCGGGGTTGATCCGATAATCCGGATACAGGGCGGCGCCAAAATCGACCCTTCCCACGGAAGTACCACCGATCAATCCTGATTCCATCGTGGAAATAATG
>CAZYDZ010000126.1:0-5724 GCA_964646535.1 uncultured Opitutaceae bacterium | reverse complement strand
CCTGTTCGATCAAGGCGGAACCCACCGTATCGCCTGGAATACCGATGCCGAGGTTGAGCACCTCTCCTTCCCGTACCTCCATCGCGGCACGCCTGCCAATCCAGCCACGCAGCCCTTCTGGCACCGGAGGCAACTCTCCTGCCTGGCGCTCTCCTTCACCGTTTAGAGCAGGATCGTAATCATGTCCCACCGACTGGCGATGTTGACGTTCAGGATGCTCCGCCAGCACCAGCATATCAATCAGAAACGCGGGAAGATCAATCTCATGGGGGGCAAAAACACGGTCTTCCCGTTCACGCACCTGACAGATCACTTTGCCGCCACATCGTCGTGCCGCCAGCGAGAAGTGATATTGCGACATGGAGAACGCCTCTTTGCGACAACTGACATTGCCGTTGCGATCGACGCTCCAACCGCGGGTCAGCACGACATCCGGCTGGATCATCGGAAAACAGAGCATCGGCTTGCCCTGCACTTCAATCTTCTGAATCAGGCTCCCTGCGCGCCTTGCCGCCTCATTGGTACATCCCCCTTCGAGATCGGGATCGACGAATGTTCCCAAACCAATACGCGTAATGTAACCTTGGGTTTCTCCCCTTGCGGCAGAACGAACCGCCGATACGACAACCCCCTGTGGCCAGTTGTGGACCTCCGCCTGCATCGTCGGAATCACCTCCGTCATCTTCCTCATTCTCCCCCAGTGCGCTCCGATCAACCGCCCTAACAAACCGTCCTCCAACAACAACTCCATCCCTGCATTCGGGTAATGACCGGCAGCGTGGATGTAGGTGATATTACGCGGATGACACTCCTCATGGTAGCGATCCCGCAAGGCTTCATGCAAGGCCACTGCAAGGCCACAACTGGCAAATCCGGTCACCAGTACGGTCGCCTTATCCGCGATTACGGACACGGCCTCTCTTGCTGAAACCCATTTCGGAACTTTCTGGTTCATAAATTCAGGAGTCTACCGCCTTGTCCTCGCACATGACCGCTTCCTGGAAGAACCTTTCGGATCCGTGAAAAAGCGGCTTAGATGGACATCCAGCGCCTTTGCCACGCGTAATAGCGTGGAGATCGGAGCGGAGACCTGGGCATTTTCGATTTTGGACAAGGCTCCTTTGGAAATACCAGCCGCCTCTGCGACCACAGTGAGGCTGAACCCCTTCGATTTACGGATGGTCCGAATCGTCTCGCCTATCACTTTCTCGTCCACTAGAAACAGCGTATCCTCATAGGAAACCTGGTCAACCGCGAAGCAGAGCTGGGTGGCTTATATAAGAGCCGCGTAAGACAACCATCAGAACGTCTTTGTAAGAGTGGTTTTACACCGCCGATCAGGTCCGTTTCACTTCGGACCGCGGCTGTAAAGCCGCACCTGCAAAGAAACCAGTCAGCCGCGCAAGCGTTCCAGATCCTCAGGTGTATCCACTCCGATGGTGGGATATTCCGTCACCCCAACCAGAATATCATAGTCGTGATCCAATGCGCGCAACTGCTCCAGCTTTTCCCGTTGTTCCAACGGAGAGGGAGGGAGCGTGGCAAAGGTTTGCAGGAACTCTCCCGTAAAACCATACAGACCGAGGTGTCTGTAAAAAGTACGCTGTCCTGACTGTTCAACCGATGCCAGATCACGATCAAACGGGATCCGTGATCTGGAGAAATAAAGTGCCTTGCCACGCTGGTTGAAGATCACCTTGACCTCGTTGGGATTATCAGGATTGCCATCCGCGGGAAAAGGTGTCGCAAGCGTCACCATCGGCGCCTCGTTGCGCATTAGCAGTTCTGTCAACAGTTGTATATGCTCACGCCTGACCAGAGGCTCATCACCCTGCACATTAATCACCCAACGCGGTTGCAGTTTACGGGCTACCGTGGCAATACGATCCGTTCCCGACGGCAGCTCAGGATCGGTGATCTCCGCATGAAATCCGAATTGGGCCAATACCTGCGCCAGCTCTTCCGAGTCTACGGCAAACACCAGGGGATACCCTGGAGCCTGACCTTGCAACCGCTGTCCGACAGCCACAATGAGCGGCACTCCCCGAAAATCCTGTAATAGCTTACGAGGAAAACGGGACGAGGCCAGTCGGGCGGGAACAATGAGTGTCGGCAGGGTGGACATCACAATGAAAACAAACTCACGTCAATTTCTCGTACTCTCCTGCGCCCGTTTTTTTCAATACGGTAAAACCTGCATTACGCGCTTCCGCAGAGCCTACTTTGCGCAGGATTTTGGGAACCTGAACATCATTCACTTCCGCACGAACCACCGTCAACCCGCATTTTGGACACTCCCGCAATGGATCTTCCTTGCCCGACTGCACCAGATCGAACCCCTTACCGCATAGTCTGCAGTTTCCGCTGACTGGTTGGTAATGGTAGATCGGCATTGCCTTATTGGTTGGTCAGTCCTCCACCGTTTTTAGCAATATACTCGCGGAAGAGAACCGTAGGCAACAGCCCCTTGTAGAATCGGGACATATCCTGTTCGACACGGGCGGTCGACTCAGGCGCTACGGGGAGCTGCTCCACGCTCTTAAAGTAGAGTATATAACCGTTTTGCAGGTCACTGGTAAAACGGGACACCTGATGAGGTTGTGAACGAGCAAGCTCATAGTTCAGCTCTGCAACATTCCCTGGAAATCCCTCTGGCTGCGACCCCATGCCTACGTTACCGAACTCTTTTACGGTAAAGCCCAATTCGCCGGCAATCCGGGAGAAGTCTTCATCTTCCCTAACCTTCTCACGAATTTCCTTCGCCAGCTTGACGCCCTGTTCACGAAAGCGATTACGCTTCTGCACCTCGGTATAGTCCTTCGTCACGCGCTCCAACTGGTCGGCCAGCGGCGGCAATTGCGCGGGCACCGTCTGATCACGCAACAGGATAATATACTCCATTCCTTCGCGAGAGAGCGGCTTCGAATAGTACGATTCTCCCATGGAAAACATTCCCATCAGCTCATAGGAGAGCAAATCCACCCCTGCCACCGTCTGGCCACTGGCAAACAAGGGCAACTGCTGAATTTTCCCAGTGCGCTTTTGCACTTCTTCTGACAAACTTTCCTGCGACGGCAATGTCTTTTCCTTATACAGATATTCCACAAACTCGTTGGCCGATGCCACAGCTTTACGGGTTGCCGCACTTTTGCGGTAGTCGCGCAAGACAGCCTCCTTCACGTTGGCTAATTCAGGAACAGCCTCCTGCTCCGCGGACATATAGCGATGGAGGTTGCGCTCGAAGAACTGCTGCAAGGTTTTGTCATCGACATCCTCGTTGGAAAGAAAGTCTTCTACAATAAAGCGAACCAGATAACCAGAGCGCTGCTCTGGAGTTTCATAGACCACCGAATTATTGCGGTAGTACGCCTCCAGATCCTCTTCGCTGACTTCAATCTCGCCAGGGTTGAAGTCTTCATAGCGAGTGGTTGCCAACAGAACATTCCAGCGGGAATTGCTAATCTCCTGATATTTACTGACCAGGAAGGGTGGAATATATCCAGCCCCCGTCAACAAGTCCTGCACCTGCTGGATCTGGTAGTTTTCAGAAATCACCCGCGCGAACTGCTCTGGAGAAAATCTCGGATCACTTTTGAGGAAATCCTCAAAATCCGCCACCGCCGGCAAATTAAACCTGCCATTCTCGTCGTTAAACACCGGGTACTGTGCCAGGGAAGCCACCAGTTGATCGCCGGTTGGAGCGGGTATCTTCAACTGGTTGGCAATATAGAGAAACGGGAGCCTGAACTCCAACATGCTGCGCTCTTCATCCACCTGCATCGGACGCACATCACCATACATCACCTGGATCAGCCTCAAGTCACTGCGCAGGTGTGAGAGCGTCTGCTGCGAGTTCAGGTTGACGCCAAAATAATCCTCTTTGCGCTGGATATCGCGCTCATTCACCAATCCACCGCTCTCGTTGATCACAAAAACAAACGAGACAATAACTATCGCGAACAGGATTACCACCAGGTACTTATGGCGGTCGAAAATGCGTTGCAGCCAAGTAATCATGAATTTCTTCTATTGGGAAAGAGAACCACCTTTAGAGGATGAAACTGCTCTTGGCAAGGGAGATACGCAGGAATGTGCGCCATCGCCCCTATCTATTTTCCGAACGACCGCCTTTTCCAGTTCCACCAGCGTAAACAGGATAAATCCGCCAAGCACCAGCCAGCACCAGTAATACCAGTCAAAAGCATCCACATCAAACAAACGCTGGGACCACGGTGTATAAGTGAATATTACCTGCGCCACGGTCACACTGAGCAAAGCCCAACCAATGTAACGGTTGCGCGGCAAGCGGAAGTACGCCCACACGGAGCCTGTCAGGCGGCGGCAGTTCAACAGATAGAAGGCCTGCCCGATAATGATCGCATTGACCGCCAATGCGCTGGCTTTTGCATAAGACCAACCATGAATAATTTCGACATACTCGAAAATGCCAAAGGAGAAAATACACAACAGAACCGAAACAAACCCGATTCTCCACAGGAAGAAACCTGAAAGAATTGGTTCCTTCGGGTCCCTCGGCTGGCGTTTCATCACCCCCGGTTCCGCAGGTTCAAACGAGAGCACCACGGCAAAGGTGACTGCTATAATCATATTCACCCACAGGATCTGCGCGGTGGTGATTGGCGGTTTTTCGATTCCCAGCAACATGGCCACCAAAATCACCAATGCCTGGCCACCACTGGTTGGCAGGATAAACAATAACGACTTCTTCAGATTGTCGTACACCGTGCGCCCCACCTCGACAGCGGAAGTAATCGACGCAAAGTTGTCATCCGTGAGTACCATTCCCGCTGCCTCTTTGGCTGCCTCGGTACCCTTGATTCCCATTGCAATGCCGACATCTGCCGTTTTCAACGCGGGTGCATCGTTCACACCATCACCTGTCATTGCCGTAATCTCGCCATTGCGCTGCAAGGCTTCCACTAATCGCAACTTGTGTTCAGGACTCACCCGGGCAAACACATTGACCTCCCTCACCCACTGCTCAATCTGGTGTTGATTTGCGCGTTCCAGCATTTCACCAGTCACCACCTGCTCCGCCCTCAGCCCAAGCTGGGTCCCTATCGCCTGCGCAGTCAGTGCATGGTCTCCAGTAATCATTTTAACCGCGATTCCCGCCTGATGACAACGAGCCACCGCGGCAATCACCTCTTCGCGCGGTGGATCCATCAGGCCTACCAAACCAAGAAAAGTAAACCCTTCGCCCAGCGTATCGTGAGATAAAGCCACCTCATGAGATTCGTCTCCCATACCCTCGACTTTGCGATACGCCATCCCAATCAAACGCAACCCCTGTGCCGCCTGGCTGCGGAACTGCTGCTCCCAGTATGCACGGTCAATGGGCTCACCTTCGGAAACCGCCCATTGGCTGTCACAACGCTGCAATACCTCTTCAGATGCTCCCTTGAGGAACAGATAGCGCACGCCGCCTATTTGATGCAAGGTCGCCATATACTTGTGCTGCGACTCAAACGGAATGCTGTCGATGCGCTCGCCTGTGGTTTCCTCGGGGTCCTCGACAGACCAACCTGCTTTTCCTGCCAGCGTCAGCAACGCCCCTTCGGTCGGATCTCCCTCCACCTGCCAGCCATCACCGTTGCGATCACGCAAGCGTGAATCGTTACAGCCAACACCCACCTGTAAAAAACGCACCAAACCTGCATGTTGATTTGGGTCGATTTCCTTGTCATCCTGCACAAACCGTCC
>CAZYDZ010000125.1:0-6568 GCA_964646535.1 uncultured Opitutaceae bacterium | reverse complement strand
GGTTGAAAAACTTTTAAGAACGTGCCATATTAGGGTCACTGATATGGAATCTGCACGTACATATACAGGGGAAATGATCGTTTCCGATACGTCTCCGACTGTGTCTCCCCATGAGGATGCCATATTGGTGCGTCAGGTGCAGGAAGGGGATTCGCATGCGTTCGATCTGTTGATTCACAGGTACCGTGCGCGCTTGTATTCCGTGATATACAATCTGACATCAAACCGTGAGGATGCGTCTGATCTGACTCAGGAAGTTTTAATCAAGGCATTTCAAAACATCCATAAATTCCGTTATCGCTCCTCCTTTTTCACCTGGTTGTACCGAATCGGGATTAACCATACACTATCGGCATTGCGCAAGAATCGCCTGAGGCGCTATTTCAGTTTCGATACGATTCATGAGGAATTGGCCCCCGACGAGGTAATGGCAAAGCTGACAGTGTCACAGAGTACAGGTAAAACGGCTCTCTTGAAGGAGTTACAGGAGAAATTTAATGAGGCTCTGCAAAAACTATCGGCCCGCCACCGTACCGTAGTGGTATTGCATGAGGTGGATCAGCTTAGTTTGGTGGAGATCGCACAGATTTTAAAGTGCCCGGAGTCTACAGTACGCTCCAGGCTGCATTATGCCCGCAAGCAATTGCAGGCTGAACTATCGCCCTACCTTTCCGCCCAATGATGATTGAGACGCGACCAAAAGATTCTGAAAAGCTGACATTGGATGACTTGTTTTCCTTGAAACGGACTGAGGCGCCACAGTCTGGATTTTGGGAGCAGTTTGATCAAGAGTTTCGTCGCAAGAGTTTGCGTGCGTTTACCAGTAGCTCTCGCCAGCAACGCCACAGTCTCTGGCGTGGTTGGGGCATAGGGGTTTGCATGGCCTCAATACTGACATTAGCTATGCCTGTGCTGTTATTATTGGAGAGCAGCGCTCCTGATAGCGTAACGATCGCTTATTTGCACGGAACCATGCCTGTTGCTCAGGAAAATGCCTCGTTGCCGTGGGAGGAACTGCAAATAACCGACGCCCGTTTTGTTATGGATACTTTGGAAGTCTCCGCATCGACAGCAGAAAATCCTGCACTTCATTTACTGAGTCAGCCTTCCGGGCATTTTGTCATGGATACAATGACATTTGAGGTGCGGTCTGGACAGAAGGCACGGTCGCCGGTAATCTTCTGAATTGCGCATGAAGAGGCATCGATGGATGCGGATATTGGTATCCGCAGGAGCGGTGGTAGTGCCTTGGGTGTTGCAAGGAAACCCCGAGGGTAATTTTTCGTCCCTGCAAAACAGGATTGCCGAAATCTATCGATCCCATGCTTCGGGTGTGGTGCGAATCAAGGCAACCACCGCGTCCAGTCAAGAGGAGGCCGGGTCTGCATCGCTACGGGTGGGGACGGGGTTTGTGGTCAGTCGGGACGGGCATGTGATGGCTAACGCGAGCATTATTGATGGAGCGAAGCACATTTGGGCCGAACATCAGGATATTCCATACCTGCTGGAACCAGTGGGACACGATTCATCCACGAATCTGGCTCTGTTAAAATTTGTCCAGCCCCCTTCAACACTGCATGTTCTGCCGCTTGACTCGGAGGAAAACGGGATGTCGGTTGGGGTGTTCCTGCTGGCAATCACCATGCCGCTGGAGTTTGAAGCGACTCCTGAGTGGGGGATGCTGGCTGGCAGAGAGAGTTATTTTGGTAACCGTTTTTTCCCCGTGGTATACTATCGGGCGACAATTCCTGTCGGACCTGGCGCCAGCGGGGCGCCTGTGTTTAATATGCAGGGGCAAATGGTGGGGATGATTGTGGCGTCTTTACCCGATTTGCGCTCTGCCTATATCCTACCCACGCGCGCCCTGTTGCGGATTCGGGATGGACTCCTGTTTTCAGGCGAAGTGCCCCATGCTTTTCTCGGCGTGGAGATCAATGAACAGACTGGAGCGGGATTTGGTCGCAGGGTGATTGTGACTGAGGTGTTGTCCGGTGGGCCTGCGGATAAGGCGGGAATTCGCGTGGATGATATTTTACTGGAGTTCGCAGGAAGGTCTGTGCAGCGCTTCAATGACTTCGTGGATGCCGTATTCTACACCCGCCCAAGCCAGGAAGTTAGCGTGGTGGTGATGCGCGGTAGCGAACGGGTAACCATGTCTATGCGCGTGGAAAAACGGGAGCCCGCCGAGCCGTAAGGGGTTGCTGTCGTCGATTGATATTCGCTCAGGCGGGAGGCACGCGAAGCCCTCTTCCCCGAATCTATCCATCTGCGGAAATCCGCGCCATCTGTGGTTTCTCCCCTCTATGTCTTTTGTGTCTATTCCATCTCTTTTTTCGCCCGGATCTCGGTGGGGGTCTTGCCGTGTTCTTGCCAGACCCGATCCAGCGCAACCATCCAATGGTCAAACCGCGAACGAAGCCAGAACCAGTCGCCCATACTGGTCGGGTGGGATCGCATCTGGTAGCTGTGTGAAGCAACCTCTGGGAACTTGTGCAGCACCTCATTTCTCAGCCGTTTCGTCTCTTCCTCCAATTCAGGCAAAGGCCCCGCCTTCCATAACCTCAATCGCGGAGGAAACAGCAGAGCGTCCTTACCGATCCACTGCAGATTGAACGCCACTTCAATATATCGCCCGTCAAAATGGGAAATCACTTCACCTGGTTGCTGAAATACCCATTCTCCCGCATTCGCCGTCACCACTTCCCGCCCCATCTTCTTGTATACACTCCCTTTCGTGACCCAAGTTGCCATGTAATGAGGCTTGTACCTCAGCGGTTGACGATACCCATATACTCCAGCCACAGAAATCCAGTCGAATCCCGCATAAAACATCGACCAGTAATCATAGGCAGAAAGCTCCTCCTGCACAAGGGTTGACCTATAGTGATATCACTATGCGGACCATCGTAGATATTCCTAAAAAACAGATTGTACGGTTGGACGAACTAGTTCGTATACAGCGTATTTTTATGTGCCCTGAGTATGGAGTCTCTCAGGCATCAGGGATATCAGGATTTGTGATATTCGTGGGAGATCAAACTCACGCGGAGGGTCCCGGTGTCTTGAGCGTGTTTTGGAAATCCATAAATTGGGAGAAATGCCGCTGGGCATCTTTGCCGCTTCTTTCGACGGCCAGTCGGAGGCGGGCCACAGCCGTTTCGCCTGGTTGAATATCCCGGCCAAAGAGCGACACATAAAGCGAATTATGCTGGCCGACATGATCGTCAGGATCCTCGGCGTGATAGGCCATGCTTACCGCATAACAATTCTTTCGTTCACCCATCAGAGACACGCTGAGTCCGGAACTGGCATTGTGGTAAAATCCAAATGGCTCTGCATAGTAGCGGCATGGAACAAAACGCGTAAAATGCCGGCCGCGTTGCCAGCGTCCATCGCAAATCATGCCCGCGCCACGCTCATCACGTGGAAATGCAATGTACATCTCACGGTAGATCGAATTGGCCTCTGGAAACACCTGGGTCCAACCAGCAGCAGGGCCACTTTCTCCCGGGAGGGATTGCACATAGGTTCCACCCCGGAAGCTGCGGTCAAAATACTGGGATATAAACCATTCGTAATCCACCAGTTTTTGCAGCGCTGCCACGCGAATGCCGATATCAAAAACGCCTTCATCAACCATTGAGACTTGAAAGGTCAATTCTGCAGGATGCGCAATGGATGGCGCCCAACGGCATTCAAATCCATTTTGCTGCACCGTCATCGTATGCGACATTTCGCGAGCCTCGCCATGCCAGCCATTGCGCGAGAGCAGACGATAGGGCAACATCAAGGAGCCGACAGGCGCTCCCGTGGCAGTGTCGTACGAATGGTTTTTTAAGGCAACTCCGTCGGATTCGAAGTGTCCTTTGATGTGTCCATGAGAGTATTCCCAGCGGGTTGTCGTATTCATAGTCAGATTGGATAATTTGAGTATTTGCGGCTTAGTTGGCCAGGGCACTTTGAGCAGCGGCTTCCAGGCACAGGCGAAAGGGTGACGCATTTTCTTCAAGGCTGGATTCGGGAGTGCGCCCCTCGCGCAGTGCGGACAAAAATTCTGAATGAACGGCCCCGATAGAGTCCTCCTCCGTGGAGGTGCGGAAATCGACGCAGTCTCCATCGTCGCGGAACGGATCGGAGTGCCGGTGTTTTAGTTGAACCAGGTTTTCACCGTGCCATATGAGAATCCCCTGTGAACCCGTGATAAGCCAGTGACCATTCCATCCGGTTTCGGATGCTGCCGCGCTCCAATCACCATGATAATTCAAACGGGCCCCGTTGTCGAACCGGGCAAGAATATCGCAACCCGTGTCCCCGACTCCCCAGGATGTCGGTGTGCGAAAACCATCTGCCACAATACGGTTTGGCGCCGCGCCCAGCCAGAACGCCACCAAGTCAATGTGGTGGATGATCATCTCGATACGAAAAGGGATCGACCCAGGCAGCGTTCCGTAATAGAGACGGCTTGCCATGCGGTGATTGCGTAGAAAGCAGCCATTGATTGTCTCGACTTCTCCGATTTGGTTTTCTTTCAACAACCGACGTACCAACATGGCGCCATTTTTGAATCGGTAATTCTGAGAAACCATGACCATGGAACCCGACTTGCGCTGAGCCACCAGCAATTTATCGAAATCTTCAAGCGTGTGTGCCGCCGGCTTTTCCATAAGCAGGGGAATTCCGCGGGATATCAGCCGTTCGGCGACTGGAATTCGTTTCGGATTGGGAATGGAGAGAAACGCGCAATCGCAGTCTACATCAGCGGCCATCTCCATCGCGTCTTTCGTTACTCGGATAGATGCGATCTGGTCAGCCGTGTATTGAGTCGAAAGTATCGTACGGGCGGTATCCAACGCCGCGTCACTTAAATCGCACATTGCGGTAATAACCACATCGTCGCGCTTGGCGATGGTTTCCAGATGGAATCTCGCGATACCGCCAACGGCGAAGAATGCAATCCGGACTTTATCTGGTGAAGGGCTCATAGAGTTATTCATCGTGATGAAATCAATAAACCAAAAATCAGAGAATAAACGAAAAGTCAGGGTTTTGGAATGGACGCGGTGGTTAAATTTGTGTTTTTTGGTAAAAATTGACTTTGATGAGAAGACGTCATCTTTTTCTGACTCATGCCCCATGGTCGCTACCAGGACGCATCGTTATCTCCGGTGGGATGCGTAAACACGTTCCTCAGGAGAAACGCATATATGAATATTTTGGTATTGTATTTGTGACATCGGGACGCGGTTGGTTCGAAGATGCGACAACCTCCCGAATACCTGTGAGCAAGGGGGATCTTCTATTCTTGTATCCGGAAATCTGGCACAGCTACGGACCTTATCCGGGAGAGCAATGGGATGAGATTTTCCTGGTGTTCACCGGAGGTATTTTCGACTGCTGGAAATCAGCCGGTTGGTTGCCGGAAGTCCCGCCCGTATTGTCACTCGAAAATGTTCCGCTCTGGAAGCGCAGAATCGAAAGTGTGCCAGGAGTCTGTTCGCCATGGAATTCGAGGTCGTGTTGCGAGGAGGTCTGCCGTTTGCAACAGTTGCTTTTCGATGCAATGGCGTTTCGACGGAAAAGCGAGAGCCGGCAAGACCTCGATCGACAGTGGGTGAAGGAAGTGAATGATTTATTGGAAGCGTCGTTGGCAGCCCCCCCTGATTGGGACACGCTGGCTGCCCAGGTAGGAATGGGATACGAAGCATTCCGCAAGAGGTTCACGAGAGTTGTGGGAACTTCGCCTGCCAGGTATTTGATGCAGTTAAGAATCAATCGGGGTTGTAACCTGCTGGCGCACCCTGCTGTCTCAAATCGTTCAGTGGCTGAGGAGATTGGATTCTGTGACGAGTATTATTTCAGCCGCTGTTTTAAACAGATTGTCGGCATGACGCCGCGCGAGTTCAGGCGGCAATTGTGGAAAACCACTTAGCGTCGCCGGAAATAATTTTCCGAAAAGGAAACTGCGAATATGGAGATAGGGACACGTGTGTCCAGGGCTCCCGCGCTGCCCAACTATTTGCTCCAGTGTAGGTGGTATTGCCCAGTATTGTTCAAGATAATCATTAGGTGGCTTCCTGCAGGTTATCTGTTGATCGGTTGCTTACGCCGCAATACATGGGCGAATCAGAATGCCGCTTGCGCGAGTGATATTGGGCTTAGTTCTCGAAGCGGTAGCCGTGGAGGCGGCGTCCGATCTCTGCGACGACGCGTTTCTCGTCGGCTTCGTCTTTGGCGGCGAAGGTTACGGAGAAGCGGACATAGGCGCCAGCGTCGTCCCAGGGAACAGTGGAAATCAGTTTTTCGCGGATCAGCCATTGCGAGAAATCCTCTGCGGTGGCGAAATTCAGGTTCTCGTTGCCGAGAGTGGCGCGCGAAGGACTTTTCACATAGAGGAAAAAGGAGCCCTTCGGTTTGGTGGCATCCAGCCCGAGGCTGCGCAGGGTTTCGACCAGCAGATCCATGCGTCGCGAGTACTTGGTGGAAATGGCAGCGGTGATTTCCGGGTGATCCAAGGCGGTGGCGCCCGCTTTTTGCAGCGCCAGGAACTGCCCTGAGTCGGTATTGTCCT
>CAZYDZ010000124.1:5101-6682 GCA_964646535.1 uncultured Opitutaceae bacterium | reverse complement strand
TTGATAGTCATGCAGGGGAAACCAGGATCTCTCTTCGAAGGGCTCCAGGCTTTGTTCAGGATGGCTGCGCTCCTGTTCAATATGCCGAATATACCCGTGGATATCCCATGCCACCACTCCCAGAAATAGTGTAGAGACCAGGAGGACCGCACCGAAAAAGCGCAGTGACAGTCTGGAAACATATAACATGGAGAGGACCATTGGAGGAATGACAAGAGCTGATCCTAAGTCTGGTTGTAGGAAAATCAATACAATTGGAGGAATAATCACGATTGCGATGGAGCCGAGCACTCCAACCGCCTCCGACCACTTGCGCAAATCCCCGCGTGCGAGGAGAGTTGCCGTCAGGATCAGGCAGGCAGCCTTGGCAGCTTCTGATGGTTGCAGGGCGAATACCCGGAGGTTAATCCAGCGCCTCGCACCGCCTCTCTCCATGGACAATGGGTTGTCAAATGCTACGATCAGCAGCAGAAAAATGGCTGCTAGCCAGAGCCAGTGGGCGTATTTGTACAATATCTGGTAATTCGTCAGGCTGATGATAACGTAAACGCCGAGCCCGAGCATCAGCCAGATGGACTGCATGATATACTGTTTTCCTCCGCTGTAGAGCTGTGCCGAGTAAATAAAGAAAACGCCGGTGATGGCGAGCGCCAGCACAGTCAGCAAACCGAACCAATCGGTCCGTTCAATGTAATGATTGTACAGTGCGCGCCGTTTTTGACGACGTTCCAGCTCGGCAGAGAAAAACAGACTTTGAATCGCTTTTCGACTGGAAATCTTGCTTGACTTTAGTATTTCAAACACCGTTTAACATCTTATCAGCATAAGGCTTTCAAACGTAAAGAAGTTTCCTTCGGGATTTTCCACAAGTCACAATAATCATGTGTGGGAAAAGTTTTTATCAGTTTGTTCCCTGAGGCAGGAGAAGAAGAGTAGCGGATGGTGACTATAGAACAAGTGGTTTATGTCGGAGGGGCAGTGGCAACGCTGTTTTTTGCCTTGGGTTGGTGGTGGCAGCGTTTGGTCAAGGTTCGCGAAAAAAGGAGATTTGAGGAGAATATTCGTAAAAAAGAGATTTCCTGGAATGCGGAAAGATCCGATTTGAGCAAGCGTCTGGAGGAGAGTCGTAGCATTGTGGAAAGCCAGTCCAGCTTGCTGGAACGGCGGGAAGCGGCGCTTAAAAGCAGCGAGATGGATCTGGATCTGCGCCAGCGCCAGTTGGAACTGCGGGAAAAGGAAATGGATGCCGAAGAGAGCCAGTTGACTCAGTTGATACAGGTATATCGACGTCGTTTGAGGCAATTGGCGGATACCACTTCTGAGGAGGCCCTTGAACTGTATCGGGCGGAAATTCGCAAGGAGCATGAACAGGAGTTGAACCGTTACCGAAGAGAGTTATTTGATACGGACAGCAGGAAGCTGGAGGAAAAAGGGCAGCGAATCCTGCTGGATGTGATCCAGCGTCTGAACACCAATTCTCCCACTGCCTCAATCTATACCGTGGTACCGTTGCCTTCGGATTCTTACAAGGGAATGGTCATTGGGCGAGACGGCAGAAACAGCCGTGTGTTTGAAAAGGAA
>CAZYDZ010000124.1:0-5091 GCA_964646535.1 uncultured Opitutaceae bacterium | reverse complement strand
GGTGTTGATCGATGAAGATGAAAACTCGGTAACCCTGTCAGGTTTTGATGTGATCAAAAGGGAAACCGCCAGGTTGGCTCTGCTGGATCTGATCCGTATAGGCAAGATTACGCCTGCCCTGATTGAGGAAGCTGTCGCCAATGCTCGCGTACAGATGGATAAGAACATCATGGAGGAGGGGGAGAAGGCGCTGGTTTCATTGGAAATCACACCATTGGGGGCTGAGATAACGCGTATCCTGGGGCGTCTGAAGTATCGTTTATCCAACGGGCAGAATACTCTTACACACAGTGTGGAGGTCAGTCAGATATGCGGTATGCTGGCTGGAGAAATGGGGCTGGATCCGCTTATTGCCAGGCGAGCGGGATTATACCACGATCTCGGCAAAGCCATTGGCAGTGATCATGCGGTCAGTCACGCCAGGGCAGGGGCGCGTTTATTGGAGAAATACGGGGAGGCCACCATCGTGGTGAACGCTGTTGAGGCACACCACAATGAAGTGGAAGAGATCAGTTTGTATGCTCCTATTGTACAGATTGCGGATCGCCTTTCCGCCAGTCGCCAGGGAGCCCGTTGGAAGTCCATGAACGGGTTGGTGGAACGGGTGGGGAATCTGGAGAATCTGGCCAAGTCTGTAAACGGGGTGCGTGAAGCACATGCGTTTCAGGCGGGACGCGAGCTGCGGGTCATGGTGCGTTCAGATGAGGTGGATGATTGGGGGGTCCGCAAGATTGCCGAGCAGATTCGCAATGAAATTGAAGAAAAACTGCAAATTCGCGATCCGATTAAGATTACGGTAATCCGCGAAGTGCGGGTGTCCGAGACCGCTAGATAACTTTCGTTAGAAGCGGCTGTGACCATGCCTTTACGTTCGGATCGCGGCGTAAAGCCGCTCCTGCAAAATGATCGATGTCCGACATTAATCGGCCAGAATGGGCATGGTTTCAGGCTTTTTCGGCTTCCAGGAGTAGGCAGTTTCGACGGGGACTGATAGGTAGTATCCTTGCCCGTACTGGTATCCCATATCAATTAACCGTTCCATTTGCTCCTGGGTTTCGATCCCTTCGGCAACAGCGCGGATATTGGTGTCGCTGCAGAGATTGCGCACGTGGCGCAACACTTTTTCGCCATTGGGACGGTGCATTTCCTTCACGATCTCGCGGGCGACCTTAACTTCATCAATGGGATACTTGATCAAATCCTCCAGTGCAGTCGTGCCGATTCCATAGTCGTCCAGGGAAATCTGGATGCCCGCCTCCTTCATCATGATCAGATTTTTACCTGCCTGTTCTGTCTTGTGAAAGGGGAGTTTTTCGGAAATCTCCAAGGTGACCAGGTGTTTGGGGATGTTGCGCAGCTCAATTTCGCGAATAATGAGCGCACAGATATTTTCCTCTTCAATCGTGCGTTTTGTAATGTTCAACGAGATTCCCCCGGTGTGTCCTTTGCGCAACCATTGATTACAGGATAGTAGTCCTTTGCGCATACTGTGGCGGTCAATCAGGCTTAACAGACCCTTTTGCTGGGCTAGGGGAATAAACATATTGGGAGGGACATCCCCGTATTTGTCATCACGCCAGCGGGAGAGAATCTCAATGGAATGAACCGTGCTGCCAGTCAGATTAAAGATGGGTTGGTAGGCAATCCCCAATGTACCGTTAACCACTGCGGCGTACAGGCATTCCAGCATCGACTGGCGATTGTTGAGCGACCAATGGCGATCGGCATCACTCACCATCATAATGCCGTTTTTGCCTCTTGATTTAACCATGTAGAGTGCGTGATCCGCGCGTTGCATCAGCAGGTCGCTGGTTTCCCCATCATCGGGGTAGAAGGAGAGACCGATGCTGACGCTGAGATGGTGAATCGGATATAGTTCGCGCAGTGTGCGCACAATCAAATCGCGGCATACGCGACAGCGGTTTTCAATTTCCTGATGCGAATTGCCCAATATGAAGGCAACAAACTCGTCTCCTCCCCATCGTGAAACCAGTTCTTCGTGTTGCACGTGCTGCTTCAGGATATTGGCAACCTTTTGTAACACCCTGTCTCCAGCCTTGTGACCGAAAAAGTCATTGATCTCCTTGAAGTTGTCCAGGTCGATAATCAAAAAGCCTGCGACACGTTTTTCGCGCCCACAACGCTCCATGAAGATTTCCGCGCGCTGTTCGAAAAGCCGTCGGTTGGGGAGGCCTGTCAGTGGATCGTGTAGGGAGTTTTCTATGGCTTGTGCTTGTGTGCGGAACAATTCAGCCTCAGCGGTCCTGCGGTCCGTGGTATTTTGAACAAAGATGAATATGCCATTGCCCGTTTTGGTGGGAAGAAGGGTGAATTCCCAATAATTCTCTTTGTCGTGGAGTTCGAATTTTTGGGGAGTGTATGTCTCAATGACTTTGCGACAATGTTCCAGTACTTCCGTGGGCAATTGTGCTTTGTCCACTGCGGACCATCCAGGGAAATAACGCAAAGCCGCCGAGTTCGAGTACTGTACCACTCCCTCCTTGGAAACGCGCAGAATGGGGTTGGGATTATTGTCTGAGAATTCCGCAAGCGTGCGCATCCGCCGCTCCATGTGGTCGCGGGCTTCAATTTGCTGAATCTGGCGTTGACGCGTGTTCTGGATGATTTTCTGCAGACTGAGTAGATTAAACGGTTTGAGGAGAAAGTCGTAGGCGCCGTCGCGCAGGCAATCAATGGCGGTTTTGATATCGCCGAGCCCTGTCATCATAATAAAAATCGTTTGGGGCGTTCGATGCAGGTGCTGTTTCATCAGATCCGTACCGAGCTTCTGATTATCCAGAAACACATCGCACAGAATAATGTCAGGGGAAGTTTTTTCCAGTAACAGGCAGGCTGAATCGTAGCTGAGAGCACTCGATACAGCGGCGCCAAGAGAAGAGAGCATAAGCTCACACAACTTGGTCATTTCCTGATTATCGTCAACAATCAGAATATTGCACGCTGCCAACTTCTCCATATAAGAATTTGTCACCACTTTGCCCGAAGGGTGATAATATTAGAGTAGAAGTGTTGTCGAAGGAAAAGCCAATTAAAAAACGTTAAACCCTCATATAAATCTTAAAGAATTGTGAAGAGGAAGCGAAACCGAGAATAACAATGGCGGTTATCCTGCGTCTGCACTGTTGATCAACGTCTCACAGAGCACTTGTACCAGTTCAGGTTTGGCCTGTGGAAGCATACCATGCCCCAGATTGAAGATATGGCCTGGAAGTCCCTTATTCACCCTGATTATTTCCTGAACACCGAGTTGTACCTGTTCTGTGGATGTTGTCAGAAGAACAGGATCCAGATTGCCTTGCCATGCGATCTTTTGCTGGTGCCACGCATCACGATAGTCTCGTATCGGAGTTGTCCAGTCACAACTGATAACGGATGCGCCAGTCGCATGAATCAGCGGCCATGCATGCGCCATTCCCTTGGCGAACACGATAATGGGGAAATCAGCAGGCAATGCCCGTATAATCTTTTCAATCCACTTCAGTGACATCGTTTGATATTCCTGGTAGGGACAAAGGGCTGCCCATGAGTCAAAGATCTGGATGGCATCCACTCCTGCATCAATCTGCATCTTGAAGAAATCGATCAATGTATCAGCCAGTAGATTCAGAAGGCGCTCGAAGAAAGGACGATTTTGGTAGAATAATTGACGCGCAGGCAGGCAGTTCGGGTCGCTGCCTCCTGCAATCATATAGCAGGCGAGCGTCCATGGAGAACCGCCAAAGCCGAGCAGAGCCTTACTGTCACCCAGTTCACGTCGCAGGATCTTTAGCGTATTGCGTACATACTGCAGGCGTTCCATTGCGTCCGAGGCTTGTAAACGATCCAAGTCTGTTACCGAGCGCAGGGCAAAATCGAGGGATATGCCGCCCTGTTCCCTGAAAGAGTAAGGCTGGCCCAATGCTTCAGGGATGACCAGGATGTCACTGAACAGGATTGCTGCGTCCAATGGAAAGCGCTTTAGCGGCTGCAGGGTGACTTCCACTGCCAGTTCTGGTGTACGAACCATGTGAAGGAAGTCAGAACGCTCTTTGAGAGCCCTGTACTCAGGCAGGAAACGCCCGGCCTGCCGCATCAGCCATACGGGAGCTCTGTCTACGGGAAGGCAATGAGCAGCATCCAGGAAACGCCGTCGACTGTTCATATCAGTCTTGACCATATCCGAAGAGTATCAGGCTTCATCCGCATCGATCTCTATGATTCTTGCGATGCCGATCAGTTTGTCATTTTCAGCAAGATTGATGAGACGGACCCCTTGCGTGGTGCGGCCGATTACCCGAATGTCCCTGACTGGGCAGCGAACCGCCTGACCACTGTTGGTCAGCAGCATGATTTCATCGTCGTCGCGAACTGAGAGAGCGCCTGCCACGTCGGAACTGCGAATGGCGATAATGCCGCTGCCTCCGCGCGACTGCAGGCGGTAATCCTCAAAGTTGCTCCGTTTGCCCTGACCGTTTTCTCCCGCAATCAACAGGGTTGCCGAATTGTCAACGGTCTCAATGGCTTCAACAAAATCGTTACCCTTGAGGGTGATTCCCTTGACCCCGCGCGTGGCGCGGCCCTGGGCGCGCAGATCCCCTTCAGAGAAACGAATCGACATTCCCTTGTGAGTGATGAGAACCAGTTCGTCATCACCCTTGGTGAGTTTGGCTCCCACCAGTTCATCGCCTTCGTCAATATTGATGCCGATGATGCCGCCCTTGCGGTAGTTAACGTATTCGGAAAGAGTCGTTTTCTTGGCGATCCCTTTGCGTGTACACATGACGACGTGAAGATCCTCGGAGAACTCTTTCACGCACAGCATGGAGGCGATTTTTTCATCTTTCTGCAATGCCAGGAAGTTGGCCAGAGAGCGCCCTTTGGAGGTTCGGCTGCCTTCTGGGATTTCGTAGACTTTTTCCACATAGAGGCGACCGTTCTGGGTGAAGAACATCACGTAATCGTGGGTGCTTGCAGTGAACAGACGTTCGACGAAGTCCTCTTCATAGGCCCCGGTTCCGATTACACCCTTGCCGCCGCGTTTCTGTGAGCGATAGGCGCTGACTCCCGTACGTTTGATGAAGCCGTTGTGTG
>CAZYDZ010000123.1:0-6739 GCA_964646535.1 uncultured Opitutaceae bacterium | reverse complement strand
GCTTCAATACCGCCGGGCCACTGATTCCCCTGTGAGTAATCAACAGCGGCCCCCGCTGTTCCATACCGTTCTCCAACAGTCTGACAGAGGCATTTCCGACGGAAACACCCGCGAGTTCACACAATCCTTTTTCCGTGATATTAAAGGCAAACAGGGAAGGCGCCAAGGGTGCAATGGTATGCCCCAGGGAGCGCAGCAGGAATGACAATGGCGAATGTTGCAGACTGCCTGCCGCAATCATACAGGTATCCGCCAGCCACTCGCGGCCATCTGCCGTCTCCAGCCTCCAGTGATCCGCCATACGTTCCATTGCCGTCACCCGCTTGCCGATCCAAACATGCACCTGATGGCGGCGCAGCTCTTTCTGCAAACAATCGATAATCGTCGCAGACTGGTCCGTGACGGGAAACATGCGGCCGTCCTCTTCGGTTTTCAGATCCACTCCCCTTGCCGCCAGCCAGGCAATCATATCCCTCGGTTGAAACTGGTGGAATGGCCCTAACAACTCGCGGTTGCCACGCGGGTAATTGTGCACCAGTTGCCGCGGATCGAAACAGGAATGGGTCACATTACAGCGCCCACCACCAGACACCCTTACTTTGGTCAACAACTCGCGCCCCCCTTCCAATAACGTCACCTCCGCCCGATCTCCCCCTGCACTGGCCGCCTGGATTGCCGCAAAACAGCCGGCCGCACCACCCCCCACTACAATAATCCGTTTCTTTATACGCATCGGGTGCTGGTTAACGTACCGTGATTTCGCGGAAGCAGGACTCCATCGGTCCTATAGGGCCTATAACATCTGTGAAAATCTGCCCCATCTGCGATTCTCATACTTGGTCAATCCCGCGAGAGTTCTGCTTCCGTCCACAGACTGCTGCGCGCACCTTCCGCTTCGCGTACCGCACGAACGGACTCGGCTGTGACGGCGGGCGCCTGATTGCCCCACGAAGAACGAACGTAGGTAAGCACGGCCGCAATTTCCTCATCGGATAGCTGTTTTCCCAAACCTGGCATGACCCCGTTGTATTCCTTGCCATCCACTCGTATCTTTCCCTGCAATCCGTGCAATACAATACGAATCGGACGTTTTTCGTTCCCCTGCACCCAGGAAGAACCTGCCAACGGAGGAAAACTGGCTACACCCTGTCCATTCATCTGGTGGCACACGGAACATCTGACACGGAAAATGCGGACAGGATCCACTTTTTTCGGGGCGGGTGGCGAAACGCGATCACCCTGTGCAGACGGCTGATCGCTGCATGAAGTTTGCAACAGCACAATCGCCAAGGCCACTCCCGCGAACAAACCCACCCCGCGGGCAAACCTCGCCCATGAGCAATGTTTCATTACTGATAGGGAGCCAACTCGCTCTCAGTCCAGTGATCACGTCTGCCCCCCTCTTGCGCGCGCACCGCGGCAACCGTCTCGGGAAGCACCGCAGGCGCATCATTACCCCATGAAGAACGAATATGGGTCAATGCAGCGGCAATCTGTTCATTTGAGAGCTGCCCCAATGGAGCCATCGTATTGTTGTACTCTTTACCGTCCACACTAATGGGTCCTGTCAAACCGTGCAGCACGATACGAATGATACGCTGTTCGTTGCCAACCACCCAGGAAGAACCTGCCAGCGCGGGATAGCCGCCCGACCCCTCGCCATTTGGCTGGTGACAGGCCTGACAACTCGCCCTGTAAACACGCGAACCATCCACGGGTTTGGGGCCAGCCGCCTCCACATTTGCCGATGCCCCCGGGCGGAACTCGGCCGCTTCCAGATGGTTGTAGTAATCAGCAGAAAAACCCGCAGTGTACTTGGCCATGTAGACTCCTCCCCAGAAAATGATTCCCGAAAAGAGGAACAATAAGGCAATGGGGATTGGCGAAAAACCTTCCGACGGCTCCTCCTTTTCACGCGCCAATTGGTCGTGAACCCTGGCCACCTCGCTGTCCGTATAACCCGCCTGTTCGTGGCTCTGCGAATTCGAATTAGGATATGACTTACTCATGGCGTCTTATTGGGGGCTCTCTGTTTTGCCCTCTTTGGCTGGTGCAGGTTGAAGTTCAGATCGAATGGAACGGCTGGCCTCGGGGAAAGTGTAGTCCATCTTCAGGCTCAGCAAATAAGCAACCAGCGCTTCAGCGCGCTCCGTCGGCACAATCTCATACCCATCCTCGGGCGCAAACCTGCTGCCTTCCAGCTTGAGCGCGTCTGGAGACGGTCCCTTGATCGGGTCAATCGGCTGTTTGCGATAAAGGAACGGATACGGCGGCATGATGGAATCCGGGCTGGTCGTCTGCGGATGGTACAGGTGCTGATGATGCCATTCTGCGGATGGAGTACGGGAGCCGATCGTCATCAGGTCAGGACCCGTGCGGCTGGTCCCCAACATCACGCGCTTCTGATTGATATAATCGCGGGCCACCGACTGACGATCGCCCCATGAGCGCTCGAAGTCAGTACCAAAACCTTTACGACGCACCTGTTGGCTGTGGCAGTGCATACAGCCCAGCGCCTCGTACACTTTCTGCCCTTGCTGCGCAACCCCCGACATGCGGCGCGGGTAAAGAGTATCGCCCTCAATCGGCTTGCCTTCCTCATCCACGGTCTCCGTGGACTGTTGAAGATGACCAACCTGGATCTGCGTGGACAGTACGATTCCCACCCATGAAAAGGCCAGGGTGGCAAAAATTCCAAGAAAAAGAGCAGGTAGATTGTTCATGCTTCAGCCTTCGCTTGTTTGAAAAGTGCAGGACCAACACGGCGTACAGCCGAGGATTTCAGCATCCAGAAGAAATGGAAGGCAAAGACCACGTGCGCCAGAGTCAGCACGGAGCCCGCCACAGAACGCGACATCAGCCACGGAATCGAATTTCTGACAATGTCCAGAAATACCATATCCGTTTTGCTCAGCTCCCAGCCCTGAATCCATCCCCCGATGTGCAAGCCGACCACGTAGATCATGGCGCCTGTGGCAGCCAGCCAGAAGTGCAGCTTGATCAAGGTCACCGATGGCCACTCACGGTTGAGCAGGCGCGGCATCATGTAGTACATCGCACCAAACATGACCATGGTGAAAAACGCATACAAACCGTGGTGCGCGTGAGCGATCGTGAAGTGCGTGAAATGGGTAACCACGTTCACCTCCGCCAACGCCATGCCTGAGCCAATCAGACTGGTCAGCGTATAGGAAACCGCACCGAATACAATAAACCGCAGGGTGGGCGAAAACTTCAACGCGCCAAAGCTGCCGATCATCGTGATGTGGTGGTTAATCCCTGTCACCAGTACAGGAATCACCATCATCACGCTGGCCACAATACCTGCGGATTGCACCCAGACGGGAATCGGACCGCCAATCAGATGGTGTACGCCCGCCCAATTGTAGAACAGGGCCAACGCCCAGAAACCGAGTACCGAAAGATAGTAACTGTGAATCGGCTTACCCAATACCTTGGGCATGAAATAATAAACGGAAGCCAGGCCGATCGGGGTCAGGAACAAGCCGAGCACATTGTGCGCAAACCACCAGTTGGCCACCGCCTGTACAACTCCCTGAGCGGGGATGAATATAATCATCAACTGGGCAACAGTGTACAGCCAGGGGAACCAGAACAGGGCCGCCAGCAGATACCACTGGGATACGTATACGTGCTCACTGTTGCGAAAACGGAACGAAATCAGCCCCCAGATACCGATCATACCGTAGGCGGCCACCAGGATCGGCGTGGCATAGCGCGGCATTTCCAACCACTCTACACCAATCATATCGCCACTGGCGATGCCGATGACGCCAACCAGAACACCGACATTCCAGAATATCGCGGACACCAGCAACAAACCGAGGTGGCGCACTTCCGTGCGGGAAAGGCGCGCCATAATCCACAGGGTGACGGCAAATGCCGCATTCGTCGCCCAGCCGTAGGCCATGGTATTCAAATGCAGTGTACGGGCCACTCCAAAAGTGGTCAGCTCAGTGGCGCCAACCGTGTCGCGAAACCAGGTCCAGTGCATGGACAGGGAAGCGAGCATTGCAAGGGCCGTGCCGATCAGCAACCAAATGACCGCAGCACTGAAAAACACCAATAACGGTAGACGCAGGGATGAATCAATCTGGCTTAACGCCACCTTGACCCGCTGCGACTCCACCGTCTGTCCTGGAGTTATGGATTGTATGAAAGAGGGTTCACTCATGGGAAATTTTGTTTCAATCAAGTATTAACAATACAAAAGGTCACTTGGGCCGCTTCGGGGAACGGGGATCTTCTCCAGGAAAAAAGTCGGTTGGCACCCCTTCAGGCTCTTCTTCGTCAAATATCGTTTTGGCGCCTTCTTCAAAATTCTTGAACTGCTTGTTTTTGCTGGCCCAGTACAGCGCATAGACTGCCGATATCAAAAAGAGAGTGGCAAAAATCGCAACAACTGTGACATATACGGCCCACATGGTCTTTATTCCTTCTTTGCGTAGTCGCGAACGACCAGTTCCATAGCCCGCTGGATCGGCAGGCGAACCCTTCCCGCATCAGCATCCAGCACTTCATACGGGTTCTTTGCCGCCGTTGTCTTGTCCGACTTGGATAATCCAAGCGCTTTCATATCGTTGGCACGCAGTTCGCGCAGGCGTTCTTCGCGCTTTTGCACCCGTTCCGCATCAAAACCTGCCGCGCGATTCGGCGCGTATGCAATCAGCACAATGATCGCAAACAGAAGAATACCGATCAACAGGCAGACAAACGACAATACGTAATTGGTGCGCGAAGCCTTGATATTGGCTGAAAACTCTGGGTTGCTGCTCATCTTTGAAATTGTATCGATTCGAGGATTCGTGGGTCGTGCAATGGAATTGCCTTCTGACGGGCCATGCTGGAAAAGAACGCCCAGAAAAAGATGCCACCAAAGCCGATCAGGGCGGCGACATCAATCCATGTAACGCCGAAGTGCGGTACTGTATAACCATATACATTCTCAGGATTGCTATCATAAATCTTGCGGGGCAGGATATTATAATAGAAATCAATCACGGTCATTAGCAGAACCCAACCTGAGATGAATGACATGCTCTTCCATTCGAGCTTGGCCTTGTTGCTCAACAACGCAAAAAAGGGTGCGAAAAAGCCGCCGAAGACAATCACCAGGCCAACTGTCCACCACTCCGCCTTTTCACGGATCACATACCAGAAGGTTTCCTCAGGAATGTTGGCGCTGTAAATCAGGAAGTACTGGCTGAATGTCACATAGGCCCAGAACATGGTAAAGGCCAGTAACAGCGATCCCATCAGGTAGAGATGTGACGTATTGCCCAACCCTTTCAGCACGCCACGGGTCGACTGTACCGCATAGATGATAATGACCAGCGCCAGCGCCGCACGAATACTGGCGGCAAAGAACCAGACCCCGAACATCGTGGAAAACCAGTGGTAATTGATACTCATCATCCAGTCGAATGCCAGAAAAGAGAGCGACAATCCCACCAGAATGGCACCCGCCGCAGAAAACTTGCGCGCCAAATGGATCCAGCGCGCCTGCCCATCCTGATCCATACGGAATGAGAAACGGCGCATGAGGGCTGCAAATATCACGAACACCGCCAGATAGATCACCGTGCGGACGGTAAAGAAATCCTTGTTGAGGTAGACCGATTTGCTCAGATAGAGCGCATCGTGCGCAACGGTCGACACGCCGTCATGCGCGGGAGAGGCCACCACCTGCGCTTCGGGATTCATCCACACCCAGACCACCCCTGGATCATTGCCGATGTAGCCCGCCAGTAACAGCGGCAGAGCGCCGAGTGCCAGCCAGGGCATGGCGGCCAGGGCATGTTCATACTGGCGGCGCAGGATGACCGACCACCCTGAATCAAAGAGATAGTGAATCATGGTCAGCAGCAACAGGCCGATCGCAATACCGAGCCAGAAAATCAGCCCGATCATCCAACCGTGATAGGCTCTGGTATCGTCTGCGTTCATGAACAACAGCGCCAGGGCAATGCCGATACCGAGCAGCCCGACAACCAGGGATTTTTTCGCCCATGACGAAGCGAACCCTGTAGAAGGAAGGGACTGCGACGAAGAATGTTTTGCGGAAACCGTACTCATAATCCGAGAGAGCTGCGTTGATCAGCGGGAACATCCTCCACTGAACCGTTAAATGCGCGTTGCAGGGCACGAACATAGGCAATTACCGCCCAGCGGTCCGACACGCTCAGTTTGTCTGCATAGGAACTCATGTTGTTTTTACCGTGGCTGATCGTGTTGAAGATCTCCCCTTCGGCCATTTCGTAGAAACGCTTGCCGTGGAAATCAGGCACGCCAACCATACCATACTGGGTAACAATGCCATTGCCCAAACCTGTCGCACCGTGACAGTTGGAGCAAAAGATATTGTACCTCTCCTGACCGCGCTGCAAAAGACGCGAGTCCACAGTCACCTCCTTCGGAAAACCCGTGACCCATTCCACAGGCTGATCGCCGATCGGACGTTGCAGCGTGCCATAGTTATAAGCATCTGAAAACGCATAGCGACCGCGAAACTCGGGATCGAACACCTCATACACCTCACGGCCGCGGCTCACGGCTCCAGGCACCAGCGGGCGATCGTTCATGTGGTTGGAGAAGAAGGAGTTTTTACCCTGCGGGTTGTAGCGCGGCTGATCCTCCATGTCTGGAAATATGCGCAGCGGCGGCTTGGTGGACTTGGCTCCAGGCACACCCAGTATAACAAACGCGGCGATTACGATAA
>CAZYDZ010000122.1:0-6839 GCA_964646535.1 uncultured Opitutaceae bacterium | reverse complement strand
ATTCAGCATCAAGGCCGAGCTGATCATGTGAACCGCCTCATCGACCGGAATCGGCTTCGGAGCCATGATTGTCAGGCGGATTTTGGCGTCGATGTCAGCGGGCAGGATGGCGGTTTGGCCAGTCAGTTTTTCGTAGATGACAACCGCGTCGAAAATACCGATGTCGGGCAGGCGTACGATGACTTTTCCATCGTTGTTTAGAGTGAGGGAAGAGGCAGCAGGGGCGGGCGGTGGCGTAGCTGCTGTGGTGGATGGGGTGGACTGGGAAAATAATGGGGAGGTGAGGCCGGTTAGGAGGAGGGCCGTCAGGAGGCTGCGGGTGAGGCTGTGTGTCGCCGCGTGCAGAGGCTCTGTTTTATAAAAAAGGTGCATGGCTGGGAAGAGAGAGAATGGTTTCATGGTGAGGGCTCCTTGGCTGGGCTGTCGGGAGGGGTGGTTGTTTTTTCAAAAGAGGGGAGGTAGCGAAAATAGCTGATGCGGGAAGTGATGAAATCGGGATGGTAGCCGATGCGCATTTCCTGTTGGTTGACGATGACCGAGACCGATTCCAGGTGTGGGTTGGGATTGGTGTGGAGGGAGACGAAGCGGAAGCCGTGGGTATCGACGCCTTCGGTCAGGTAGATTTGTTCGTGGGTTTCCACGTTTTGTAAAATTACATAACGTTTTTCCCCGATATAGATGATGCCTGAGAGGAACCAGCCCGACGATTGATCGAATTGTCCCGCGGCGGCAGAGGCGCCCGAGAAGGGCGAGCGTTCGGCGATGCGCAGGAAATTATCGAGTGGCGGCATCGGCGGGATTTCCGGATCATCTGCATGGGCGGCAAACGGCAGGGCCAGGATCAGCAGCCACAACGACAATAGACTGGAACGGCAACAGGTCATGGAGTGATACTCGGTTGGCGATAGACTTTGGCCAGGGTGATCGACCAACGCATTTGCGCGGTGGTGGGATCGATGCTTTCACAACGGAATTGTGAACAGAGGACGAAATTTTCCGGTTGCTGGATCGCGTAGAGCCAGCGCACCATATTGGCGAGCGAGCCCGACAGACGCAGGTTGGCGGCAGTGGTGTGGAAGCCGTCGAGGGCGAGTTCGGTCAGGTTCTGTTGCTCGACCGTCACCTGATGCTTTTCGGAAAACGTCCGCAACTGATCGACCAGTGTGGCGGGGGAAATTTCTTCTGAGAAAACCGGTTGATGCTCCTGGAGCCATTGCTGGCGGGCCTGCCAGAAGCCCTCTTGACTCAACCAGGATTGCGAAGTCAGTGTTTCGCTGTCCAGTTCGCGAGCCGTGCTGCTGAGACGCTCTCCCCACTGTTTCAGTTTGGGCAGGGCAATCAGATTGAAGATCAGGAAGATCAACAGCCCGAAGGCGATGGCGAGGTTGCGTTCGCGAGCGGTCATTACGGTTCCCCCTTAATGCGGAATACCGCTTCGTTGGTGGCGAGAATGGATGGGTTATCCAGGCTCCAATGATAGTGTTGTAGATCCGGGTGCTTCATCAGGCTGCGCTGGAACTGGAACACCAGATCGACACTGGTGGCGCGTCCACGCAGGTCGAGGGCGTTATCCTTCATTTCAAACGTGATCAACTGGATCGACTGGTTCTCGGGAATGACCGCGTGAATTTTGCTTAGCCAGACCAACGGGTATTGTTCGGGCTCGATGGCTGGTTGCAGGGTACGCCATTGTTTGGCCACCTGTTGAATGTTTTCGACGCGCGTGGCATTCGGCGCCAGTTGCCCGCGAATGCCGTTGATTCGCATCTGCTGCACGCTCAGGCTGGCAATCCAGGCACCCACGCCGAGCAGATAGAGAGCGGCAATTGCCTGTGCGATCCGTTTGCGCTTGCGTCCGCGCGCGGTGCGTTCGCGCCGGGACTGCACTGAAGCGGGCACCAGTGAGGCAGGCGGCAAGGACGGACAACGCGGAGCGGGACGCGGTTGCGAAGTCCAGACACCGTGCAGGGAGTCCGTCAATTGCCGGCAAAAATCTTCCGACAAGTCCGTCCAGTTGCGCAGATCGAGTTCTCCTTCGGGAAACAGATCCGCAGTGCGTAGCAACGAGACCAGCGAACGACATTGCGCCGTGATCGCCGCGGGTTGGGAGAGCTTACCGAGTGACTGGTAATAAGTCAGGTCACCCTGTGAGGTAACCGCCAGTACCAGCCGCGACTGTTCACGCCAGAAAGCGATCCCGTTGGTGGGCAGCGGCAGGAGCAACGGCGAGGGGAAAAATCCCCGTGCGTCGGGGCAACCCTCAGCAAACGCATCTCCCTCCAGTACATCGGCCCGATAGCTTGCATCGTTGGCCGACTGCAACGAAGGCAAACGTTGCAATGAGAGAATCACCGGTTCCCCGCCGCGTGTCAGGTGGAGTCGCTCCGCCTGCAATTGGGCGGCAGCTTCTGCTCCCTGTGTGTCACCATTGGGGTAACGCAGGATGAAATGCGATAATTGATGTATTGGAATCGCCAGCACGCTCGCCTTGGCGGAGGGCAAGTCTTGCTCCGTCAGCGAACGAAATGCGTCCGCCTCGGCTGTCCGCAACTCCCAGCCGGATTCCTCGGCAGGGAAGAGCAGGGGGCCTCGATTACTGGCCGAATCCGACTTTACCTGATGTTCCATTCGTAGATGACGGGTGGTTTGGCGGTGGCGCGTTGGGCGACAGCACTGATTTGCACTGTTTTGCCGTAAGCTCGCCCGTAGGCCTGAATGCGAAGTACGGAAGATTGTACCTGTAGCAATGGAGAAATTTGAGAGAATTTTTCCTCGCTGATTCCTAAAAATTTTTGCACCTGTTGCAAGCTTTCAAATCGGACATCGTCCTCAGTGCCAGCGATGCCGTCTGGACCCTTGCGGTATTGCACCAGAGAGACGGCCTGGCTCGGGGCGACATCGAGCACCGCCACCAACAGGTCGGCAGGGCATTCGTTGACGTCGATTCGCCCGTTGCCGCGCAGAGTGAAAATATCATCCCAGTCGGGCTTCTTGTTCGACAACAGTGAGAAATGCAGTACCTGCCCCATTTCCGACAGGGAAGTGAATGGCTTGCCTGTCGGCACATAGGGGAGACCTGCGCGGATGTAGTCATCGCGGCTGGCGCCGTTCAATCGTTTACCGTTGCCTGGCTGGGTCCAGTCGAGCAGACAGTCGAACACCGTGTCCACCTCCGCAGGGGCGAGATTCCACTGGCGCAGCAGACGTTGCCAGATCGGACGGTGTTCCTCCTTCAGCAACGCCTGCACAGGGAAACGGCCCTCTTCGCCGCGAATGAAGACCTCGTAGGTTTCGGATTCATTCCATTGGCCCTTCAGCAACGGGTCGGATGGCTGCACCTCCTGGTGGGTGGCGATGCTCATGCCCGATTGCGCGAGAAACAGGGCACGCTCGTAACGCTCCATGTCGGTGATGTTGCGAATACCCGTCTGCGCCAACTGGATCAGCCCCATGACGGTGATACCGGTGATTGCGATTCCCCACAGCACCAGCAGCAAGGCCATGCCGTTCTCGCGTCGTGTGTGGCGCGGGGATCGGAGGCGGTGACTGGTGGTAAAACAGGACACGTTCAGAGGGAGAGTTTTTGTGGAATTGCGGGTGAAATGGAAAAGATTGCCTGTAGCGGCTGCGGGTCGTTCTCCCGCTGAATCCGCAGGCGAACCGCGGTCGGACGCCGTTTCAGGTCGCTCCAGGAGGAGAGCCATTTATGGTCGTGTGGCTCAAAGAACGACCATTCGAGAAATGTCAGTTTGTCCAGTAGCACCAGCTCCTTGCGAATGAAGTTCTGCGTCGGGTGCTGCAATTGTTTTTCCAGGACCAGACTGTGCCCACCGTCGCGCAGATTGCGGGTGTTGAGAAAGATTTGTGTGTCAGGCGGCCCCTCGCGTCCCTTGCCCCACGAGAAGAGTTCGGGAGCGTTTTGAAATTGCAGTTGTTGGTAGGTTTCCCCTGGAGGCTCCTCGGCCGTGCGCAGTTCCACCGTGGGCGAGAGATTGAGAAACAGGTTGCGGAAGTAGGCGAACAGCATCGCCATCTCCTCGTCCTTGCGAAACTCCTCACGTGCCACCTGTGTGCTGATCAATGAGCTCTGCACGACTGCGATCACTCCACCACTGATCAACGTCAGCAATGCCAGCCCGAGCATGACTTCGAGCAGGGTGAGGCCGCGCTTTGTGGGGTGTTGTCCTGATTTGGACTCGTGGTCCGGTTCACCGTTTGTAGGAGCGGCTTTATGCCGCGATCCGGAAAGAGTCAAGTAAACGGCTTGGCCAACAGTGTAAACGGCCCTTCGGTTTCCCAAGACGCAGCTTGGTCGCGTTGTAAAGCCTCTCCTACGGGGACTCAATCTATCTGGGTAAGGTGGGCGCATTGAGATAAACCTGATAGGATTTTTGTTGGGATTCACCACCAGTGGACCAGGAGGCTGCCCACTCGACCCGATAGAGGGTGGGCAGGTGGATACCCTCGCGGGTCTGCAGGGAAAGCGGTTCGATGGTGCGGGTGTAGGTCACGCCGCGTTCATCGGCTGCTTCGCGCAATTCACCCGCGCGCAGTGGTTCGGCGTGTGGAAGCGCCATGCGGCTGGCCAGCTCCTCGCGCACATAGGATTCCATGCGCGCCTGGGTCATGCTGCTCAGCGTGAGTTGCATGCACTGAGCCAGGGCGATCACCACCATGCTGAAAATCCCCAGTGCCAGAATCACCTCGAATAGCAGGAAGCCCTCTGTGTGTGTGCGTCTCATGGGATATACAGTGACTCGTCCACGATTTGCGCGGTCAGCGGGTGGTAGGTTTGTTCCAGATATTGGTCGCCGCGTTCGAAGCGAAACGAGAGCGGCTCCGACAGGTCAAAGGGAGTGATCCGCCATTCGTAATCCTGTGGCGCCATCCAGCTGTGGGCCAGCCACGGCTTGAAACGGTAACGGGTGTCCTCGGGCAGGGCGATACTCTGGAGCGGTTTTTCCTCGCCTGGACGGTAGAGTGAAAAACCATCTTCGTGCAAACGGATCAGCAGCAGTTGGTTGTCATTGAAACTGGTGGAACGGGCTTCGTGTACCAGTTCGTACAGCTTTTGCGCGGGCGCCTGTAGTTGGGCGGACTCGCGTATCGAGCCAATAACCGGAATGGCTGTGCCGATGACCACGCCGACTATCGCCAGCGCCACCAGAATTTCGATCAGCGTGTAACCTCTCTGGCAACGCTGTTTCATCGTTTGTGTAGCGGTTACCAGTTGCCGATGATCCCTTCCTGATCGTTGATACCGCCAGGGCCCCAGGACCAGAGATCAAAGCCTTTGGGATTCTTTTCTCCAGGGAAACGGTATTGATACGGATTGCCCCATGGGTCGAGCAAGGCCTCGGGACGCAGCAATTGAAACCAACTACGCGGCTCAGGCGGGATAGTCGGTTTGGTCACCAGCGCCTGTAGTCCCTGCTCGGTGGTCGGAAACTTCAGGTTGGAGGACTCGTAGGAGCGCAATTGAGTAGTTATTGCGTTGAGGTCGGTCTGTACGCGGGTGGCCTTGGCGACATCCACGTTACCGACCAGATAGTAAATACCAGCTCCCAGCAATACGGTGATGATGGAGAGCACCAACATGATTTCCACCAAGGTGTAGGCGGCAACAGGATGGCGGGATAAACGAAAACGCGTCTGGCAAAGGCTTGTCATGGTGCAGACAGCCTAATTTGGTACGGGGTTACGATCAAGAAAAAGTAATGGCGGGTATTAAAATAATTTACACTTTCCATTTGTACAGTATCCGCAAAAAGTGTACGCTGGACGCAGTTACTTTTAATAAAGCCTATGCGACCACAGACATTACAAGAGTATATTGATCTGGTGGTTTTTGTCTGGAAACGACGAGCCAGGCGATTACGCAAGGCTGAGGAAAGCTCCCCAAAACCCTGACGTACAGGGTACGACTTTTACCGAATGTGGTTATGAATAAAACGATCAAAAAAACAGGAACCTGGTGCGCGGGAATTGCGCTCCTGACGTCTGTGGTGTTTGCGGATACCACGAAGTGGACAACGGAGGGAACGGATATCAAGGTACAGGTGAACAGCGACGCTCCCAAGGTATTTTTTGCCGTGGGTATGTGTTATGGGGTGGCTCCGATCGGCGATGCCGGCAATCTGGGTATTCCCTACCAGGACTTTTTCTTTTACAATCCCGGTGATCCCAAAAGCCAGTGGGGCTATATCCCGATCTGGGAGCGCGACATCGGTTCGACCGACAAGCCGGGGCTGCTGCGCAAGATGGGGGTGAACTCTGTTCGCCTGTATTCGATGTTCAAGCACGCCTACACCGACCAGAACCACAAGGACCAGTACGACAAGTGGAACACGCTGGATTGGTCCACGGATAAGGCCAAGCCCGAGGAATGGTGGATTCACGATGGTCACGACAAGTTCCTCGATATGTGCTGGAACAACGGAAAAGACCCGATTTATGTGTTGATTGGGGTGCCGTTTGCCGAAATCCCCTTTGGCTATGCGAACAATGAGACCGAGGCTAAGCTGAAGGACAACGCCTACCACTTCTTTTTGAAAACTTCCGAATGGTTGGCCAAGCGCTACGGTAATCATCCGGCGGTGTTGGGTTTTATCCTCGGTAATGAGCACGACTCCGAAGCCGGTACGGTGGCCAACATTCCTGGCACTCCGCCTGAGCATTTCTATGGCCCTGAGTACCTGATTGATATTCGTGGCAATCCGTTGCAAAAGATCGACGACAAGAACTGGAAGGGGATGCCGGGCGGCAATTACTGGCGCACCGAGTACCATGACAAGCGGAACGCGATGGCGGATGTCATTAAGCAGAACGCCCCCGGCAAG
>CAZYDZ010000121.1:0-6977 GCA_964646535.1 uncultured Opitutaceae bacterium | reverse complement strand
CGCCAGATAACTCCCCTGTAAAGAAACATTCACACCAGAGGATGCGGTTTTCCACTTTTCAATCAGAGGCTGCAAATAATCGCTGCCAACAAAATTTACCCGTGCCTGTTGAGCATGGACCGTGGGCATCACCAGACAACTGATTAGCAGCCAACAGCAAAACTTGGCACGGTTAAGTGTCATTTCGTGTAACATGAGGTAGCATGCTAAAGTAAAATCTGACAAAAGGATATTCTTTTTTAACTAACCTCACGCAAAGCCACCGCCCGAACATGATCTGGACCTGGTCGCGGTGTAAAGCCGCTCCTACAAGGAAACTTACACTGTCGCTCCCTGGTTTCTCCTGCTTGTCTGTTTCAAACGGATATATCTATACACAACGCGCAGCACAAAAAGGAGTACCAGCACTGTAATCACCCATCCCAATATATGCTTGAACTTGTGAATCTCCGAAAGAATCCGATTGATTTCGTGTCCAAAATAATGCCCCAGCGCATAACCAATTCCGAGCCAAATTGGGACGCTCAACAAGGCCGCCAGTCCGTCAAATAGTACAAAACGTCGGTAAGGCATTTGCAGGGCTCCAGCCATGAAGAAGACTACCGCGCGAAATCCTGCCACAAAACGTGCAAAAAACACAATTTTGTCTCCGTATTTCCTGAAATAGGCGCGCACCCGATTGACTCTGCGCGGAGCAAACAGAGGCTTTTCCCTGTTTGGATCCAATAGGCGAGTCCCCAATTTGCGTCCAAGAAAAAACAATACACTGTCTCCCGCCATTACTCCTCCAATGGTAATCAACAGCGCACCCGATATAGACAGTGTCTGATTCCAGACCAAGTAACCTGCGGCCGCCAACGGAACATCCTCAGGCAATGGAAAGCCCAACCCACATGCGACCAGGACACTGAAAATGAGTGTATAAGCCACCCCCGCGCTTGATCCCGCCAGGTATGTAAATAATTGATCCATATAAAACAATGTCGAGGCTGGAATGCTTGCCGCAATAACAATAACAACAACAAGATTTTTATTCTCCAGGCAAATGTCCCACTGCGGCACGAACTACCGTATCAATTGCCAAATCCCGCATCCGGTCTGTAGTAGACTGCACAACCAGAAAACGCGGATTGCTCAACGGATAAGGCCCAAACTGTTGCGGAGAGGTAGCTCCGAATAATGCCAGCAATGGTTTGTCCAGAGCCGCCGCGATATGCATGGGGCCACTGTCATTGGCCACAACACCATCCGCGCGCTGTATCCAGGCAATCATTTCCGTCAATGAAGTTTTGCCCATATAGTCACGCCAGCGCGGATGGCGCGCGAGGGACTCAGGAACAGGGTGTGTTTTCCCTGCCAATGCCACCAGAGTCAATTGCGGAATATGTTGCAACCATGCTTCACACGCCTGCAACAAAAACGGCCATTCCTTCTCCTGTCTGCGACTTTCAGGGAATACCGCCCAGACGAGTCCTTCTTCATTGGCAACAGGCGGTAGACTGGAAAAACAGAGCGGCACCAACGATGAGACGGATACATTCAACGTTTCCAGATAGGCCAACAGAATCTCCAATGCGTGCGCCTTGTTCCCCGCTGACGGGATTTTTACTTTTTCCCGCAATAGCCAGTTGGCGCCCTCCCGTCCATCCGCCCTTCCCACTTTTCGCGCCGCCCGACTCCCCCTGGCCCACAGCGCACTGCGCAGCAGTCCTTGCATATCGAACACGACATCGTACCGCTGGCGTCGGATCTCCTTCCACACACGCCACCAACCCCGCAGCTTTTGTTTGCGATCAAACAAGATCACCCGCTCCACCAGCCCGGAGGCGGTTACAATTGGCGCAAATGCAGTACGGACCACCCATGTGATATGTACATCAGGCCTGGTCTGACGCAGACAGGCAATCACCTGTAAAGCGTGGACGATATCGCCAAGAGAGGAAGGCTTGATAACCAGAATTGTTTTCAATGCTCGCCAGATTAAGCCAGAAAACCATCCAGAAACAATCTGTTTTCCGCTTTGGTCATACAGGCTTTCAACCGATCCAGATATGTCTTCAACTCTTTCTGCTTCTCCATCGCCGCAATCAGATACATCATGACAGCCTGATACAGGTCGTGCGCCACTGGCGAAGGCAACTTACTCTTCAGCAGCAATTTCTTGGGGCCCAACCCTGGAATGGGATAATACCGATCCAGCACAATTACCCGATCCGTCTCACGCAAAATCGAGGCCCGATACACAATAATATCAGGCTGTTCGTGCTGGCTTGCTACATTGTCCTCAATCCAATAGAGATAACCGCCCTCCCGGCTCCTCTGGCCACCTCTGTCACTCAACAACACCCATACGGTATAGCATAGATTGAACGCTGCAGTCTCCCCCTTGTACAAATAGTCACTCGCTCCCTCAGCCAATGCCTGCTCCCCTTTTTCCTGTTGACCTGCTTCTGCGAGAAAAATCACGGGACACGGCATATCTCCCCATTCCTGCCTGAGCACAGTCAGGAACTCGATCCCGCTGCAATCGGATAACGTATGGTTCAATAACAAACAGACTGGCTGAACCCTGCGAACCCAGGCTATCCCATCCTCACCTGAGCAACAATCCACAATTTTACAACCTGACAGCCGCTCATCCGCCGCAAGAACAGCAACATACTCTGCCCGTTCCGCTGCGGAATAATCCAAAAGTAAAACTGTTCTGCCGGGTGTAACGCGCACTGTAGAAACAAATACAGAGTGGGACAGCCCAAGGATATTTGCAACGACGTTTTTATTGCGATTTCCCCACGTCGTTACCCAATCACAGTCAGCCTAAGGAGGCAGCCCTGCCACGGGTATCCGTCATGAAAAATATCTTGCCGCAATTGGCTCCTTTCTTTACGGTAACTCCTTTTGCGGGCTGTAGCGCAGTCTGGTAGCGCGCTTCGTTCGGGACGAAGAGGTCGGAGGTTCGAATCCTCTCAGCCCGACCATTTTACCTCCATGCAGATATTGCAAAGGACAATTACCTTTCGACCCCATTTCGAGCAGTCGCAAGGTTTTCCCATAAACGCTTAACGCCAACCGCCGACGGTTGCCTGGCGGATTGCCTCGTACAAACCGACTGCCGCGCAGTTGGAGAGGTTGTGGGAGCGCAATTGAGGGTTGGCATGGGGGATGGTGATACAGTGGGCATCCCCTACCTGCTGATGGATTTCAGAGGGGCAACCTGCGCTCTCCTGTCCAAACACCAGACCGTCTCCAGGCTCGAAGGAGGCCTCCCAATACGACCGCGTCGCCTTGGTGGTGAACAACCACAAGCGTTTTGGTCGCTCAGGAGACTGCATGAAACTCTGCCAGTCCGCATGTTGATGCAGATCCAGTGAATACCAATAGTCCATGCCACTGCGACGCAGATGGCGATCGGTAATGGAAAAGCCCAACGGGTGAATCAGATGCAGACGGGTACGGGTCAACGCACACAAACGGCCAATGTTACCCGTGTTCTGCGGGATCTCAGGACGGTACAGGACTACATGAAAAAGGGACTGAGTGGTCTCGTTTTGCACTATTTCCAACGACTGACAGCCCGCTCCGCCTCGCGCAAGGCCACTTTCTTTTTCAAATCCTCGCGCTTGTCGTGCAGCTTCTTGCCCATTGCCAGCGCAATCTCCATCTTGATGAGTCCACTTTTGAAATAAATACGCAGGGGAATGCAGGCTCGACCGCGCGCCTCCATTTCCTGGCGAATCTTCAGAATCTCCTTACGATGAAGCAACAGCTTGCGGGAGCGGGTTGGGTTGTGATTGTTGAGATTGCCAAAACTGTACTCCTGAATGTGCGCATTGAACAGCCATGGTTCCCCTTTCTCAAAGCGCACAAACGCGTCCTGTATCTGCGCCTTGCCCGCACGAATGCTTTTCACTTCGGTGCCCTTCAGAACCAGTCCAGCCTCAAACTTTTCCTCAATCAGGTAGTCCCTACCTGCCTTGGAATTGCGTACTTCCTGCTGGCGTGCGGAATCTGGTTTTTTGGCGGACATGATACAAACCTGGAATGGAGGAGACTAGCCCTCCCCAGAAACTCCGCTCAACAGATTCCCTTGTACAAACGGAATCAATCGCCCGGCTGGAAAAGCTCGTAACTGATCTTCCCTTCAATAATTTCGCGCAATGCGATATCTTCCGCGCTCAAACGCTCCAGCGACTCCACCAAAGGCTTGGAGCCACGCTTGAACTGTTTCACGCGACGGGACACCACATTAATAAGGATGTTGGGATCCGAAATCACTTTTTGTGCTTCTTTGATGTAGTCGTCTCTCAAGGCCGTATGAGTTTAAGATGGATATTCAGGATGGTGACTGCTTGACAATGAGTCCATTGTCCAAGCAAAAGGAAGAAGCTACAATAAGGATCATACTGATGGCAACAAAGAATTCGGAGAATTTAGCAGAGAAAAAATCCCGCTCGTTGCCGTGGATCGGCTGGACGACCACGGACAGCAGCGAATCTGCGCACAATCTGGCTCACCAGGCAGTGGAGGCTGCGCTGGTGGCCTGTGCCCAGGTGGAACCGATCACTTCCTACTACCGCTGGCAGGGGAAATTGGAATCCGCTCACGAGTACCGTATCACATTCAAATTTTCAGGAAAAAAGCGGCGGGCGGTACAAGAATGGATAATACAAAATCATCCCTATAAAAACCCACAGTGGTTGTCTGTTCGTGCTGTCGACGCAACCGATGCCTACATTCGGTGGATAGAAACGGGAGAGTAAGGCCCGACCCACATGATTTGCTTGTCCGATAATATCCCTTGCGATTTCATATAGGCAACAACATGAGTAAAAAGATACATCCGTTGGACCGCGTACTGGGGCGTCTTGACAACCTGGATTCCGTCAACCTGCAAAATCTGGTCCAGCGGCTGGCGCGCGAGCGCAACCTGCTGGAAACGGTATTCAATACCATTCAGGAAGGAATCCTGGTCATCACGCCAAGCGGAGTGATCGAATACGGGAACGAGGCTGCCGCGCGACTCATCGGTCACCCGCAGGAACAGCTTGAGCAGGTTTTGCTGTGGAAACTGGTACCCGACCTGGCACGGGCTCTCGGAGTACAGCCTGATCAGCCACTGGAAACCACCTCCATCCGCTCGCAAGATCTGGAAATTCACTACCCCGAAACACGTATTTTGCGTTTCTCCCTGCTTCCTTTTGAAGACAGCACCGCCACATTTCCGACCCCACGCCTGGCGATCATTCTTACCGATATCACCCAGGAAAGAATCTCCACCCAGGAGATGCTGGAAAACGAAAAAGTCTCCTCCATTCTACTCCTGGCCGCAGGTGTTGCCCACGAACTCGGTAATCCCCTGAATTCCCTGACAATCCACCTGCAACTACTGCAGCGCCAATTGAATCGAATGAAAGAAAACCCCGCGAAGAACAAGATGTCCGAATCACTGGATATCTGTGCCAGCGAGGTGCGGCGGCTGGATGACATCATCAAGCACTTTTTGGAGGCAATCCGCCCGACACATCCCGATTTTTCCGAAGTCAACCTGATCGAACTGGTGGAAGAGTCGCTCAAGGTATTGGAGAAGGAAATCAGCAACCGCGGTCTCAACGTGGACATCGTATTACAGGAAAAACTGCCCTCTGTCATGGCGGATCGCAACCAAATCAAACAGGCGATCTTCAACGTCATCAAAAACGCCATGGAGGCAATGCCCGCGGGAGGTAAACTGCAAATATCCTCCCGCTGCAACGACGAGTTTGCCAGCTTACAATTTGCGGATACGGGAATAGGAATACAGCAGCAGGATCTGAATCATGTATTCACTCCATACTTTACCACCAAAAAAGAAGGTTCAGGTCTGGGATTGATGATTATCCAGCGCATCATGAGAGACCACGGCGGACAGGTAGGTATTGATAGCCGCCCGGGTGTCGGCACGGTGGTATCCCTGCAACTTCCCCTGCAACATCGCAGGGTACGGTTATTGCAGAACAGCCACTAAGAATCACTGGACAGGGTACCTCTCTTTACCTCGTCTGCCACACAGTGTAAGGCATTACATGAGCGAAATGCCGAAACGCTTCAAAATCAGCGCAGCTACAGTAAAACAGAGGACCGTCAATATACATCCCGCGCCCAAAGAAGGCCAGAAACTTACTCCCTTACGCATTAGCCAAGGCATCAACAAAAACATGGGCAAAGTCGGCAATACATACCAGAAAGTGTAATAGGCATGATTTGCCGTTTTTTCCATTGGTTGCTTTTCCACATACAACCAGATCATCACCATCACGGTCACCATGGGCAGAGATGCGACCAATGCTCCCATTCGGTCGCTGCGTTTCGCGATTTCGGATACCACGACGATAACCAACGCCGTGATTGCGTACTTACTAATTAGAAACCACATATGAGATCCCATTTTATGAAACCTCCAGTAACTCGCCAATCTTTTATAGGCCCTATGGGCCTCATAAAGCCGCGCCTGCAATGAGTAAAACAATCCAGGCACAAAAAAGGCCCGGACTTCCTTTCGGAAGACCGGGCCATAAACCTGGCGATAACCTACTCTCACGGGACATATCATCCAACTACCATTGGCGGTTGAGGGCTTAACGGCCGTGTTCGGAATGGGAACGGGTGTGACCCCTCACCTATGGTCACCAGAGTGAACTGGCGCTCCTTTTATTATCGGAGTTCGGTGTATCGCGGAAGCGACATTGGGAAAATTTCAGTCTTTTTAGTAATAGATCGAGTAATACAAGCGTCTTAGAATAGACACATCTCAAACCTCACGGGTCATTAGTAACAGTTAGCTGAATGTATTACTACACTTACACATCTGTCCTATCAACCTGGTAGTCTTCCAGGACCCTTCAGTCCGATAAATCGGAAGGGAGATCTTATCTTGGGAGGAGCTTGGCGCTTAGATGCTTTCAGCGCTTATCTCTTCCGCACTTAGCTACCCGGCGCTG
>CAZYDZ010000120.1:6793-7017 GCA_964646535.1 uncultured Opitutaceae bacterium | reverse complement strand
CCCCTGCGCCTGTGGAAGTATCTTCTGCAGCGCGCATATGACCAGCTAGCCATGTCCATATCCGACCTGGAGGAACAAACATGGGCGCATGTCAGCCACGCGCAAATGTCCGCGATGGAGCGGGAGCTGACCGCCTGTGAGTTCAGAGTCTCGGGGAAGTCCACGCACAAGGAAGAGTTTGTTACCTGTGGTGGCGTTTCCCTGAAAGAAGTGAATTTCAAAAC
>CAZYDZ010000120.1:0-6783 GCA_964646535.1 uncultured Opitutaceae bacterium | reverse complement strand
CAAAACCATGGCCAGCCGTCTGGTACAAGGATTGTATTTTGGCGGCGAGTGCCTGGATATCGACGGCATCACAGGTGGCTTCAATTTCCAGGCCGCCTGGACAACAGGCTACCTCGCAGGAACCGCCATGGCCGCCACATAGGTCCCATGATTGGCCCCGTTTCTCACCAAGGCACGAGGAGCCACAGAGAAGAGATTGTAGGAGCGGCTTGGAAAATCACTGACGAGGTAAAAACTCCACCAGGTTGCCCTGGTGGAGAGGTTGAGTGATTACCTGTTTGGAGAACTATTCTGTCGTATACTTCTCCAAAATGTATTGATAGCGCTTTTCTGCGACGATAAATCTGGTGTTGATTAATGCGTCGTAGGCTTCATCAAAGATTGTGTTGACCTCTTCGTCGGTCAGGCGAGTGCCGCCAGCTTTCTCCGAATTTGCAATACGTTGAGCGTATGACAGGTATTGTTTATGGAAATCTTCCACTTTGGCGATATAAAAGTCTTGATCCCCTAATTGGTTGTCTTTCCAGATTTCGATATAGCCGTTTGCGCGGGCGCTTGTCTCTTGGAGGAAGTGGTTCTTGGCCTTGTGCAGGAGGCGGCGTTTGATGGCGGTCAGGTTGGCGGGAGTGAGATTTTCAAAGATCAGTTCGCCCTGGGTTGCATGCCAATGAACCGACTTGCTGCCGCCCCAGGTCCAGCCGCCTTTTTCCCAGTGAATCGGTTCGAAGAACCATTTATCGCCATTTTGAGGAAGTTTAACAAAAGCGTCCCAGGTGATGGAGATCAGTAGCGCCACACCATCTGGCAACACCCTGTATTCAGCGGATGCGTTGTTGTCTGCCGTGCGTTTTGTGCGGTAGTTGCGATTGTTGTACTGAGTGGTGAACGAATCCTCAAACGAGAAATTGTTAGGGCCGCGTATAATAAAGCAACTGTACGGGTTGCCGTACCCTTCATCCAGAGTGATTTCAAAACTGCCGATGGAAGCGGACCCTTCACTGATTTTTTGAGCGCGTTCGGGGTCGCATGACATGAAGAAGAAGAAATAGACTTTTTCTTCGTCACAGGAAGCGACAAAGAACGTATGTTCTCCCTTGCTGGTGGAAGATCCAGTCAGCTTGCCTCCCGCGCCTGCGCCGCCCGATCCCCCCGTGTCGAGACTGATGCTTTCGCCGCTTTCCGTGGTCATGACGCGGCCTGTGCTGGCGGTGTCGGTATCCATCAGGAATTGCAGATTGTCGCCGTACTTGCGGTCCAGGACGCCATGGTGCTGATGGTTGCGGAAGTATTCGCTGTTGAGGAAACTGGTAATATCCCTGGGGCCGTTTTCGATGAAATGCAGCTTGAGGGAGCGCTTGGGTTCTTCAACCAGTAGTTTATTGCGTTCTTCCAGTAGCCGTTTTGCTACCTCGAAATTGCGCATGACCATGGCAAACTTGCCACCCTCAATCAGGGTATTGGCGTAATCCTTGGCGGAGATATCCGTTTTCGCCTTGAGCAGCTTGTGCAGGGACGCCGCTACTTTATCCGCATCATTCCCCCCGTTGAGGACTTCCATTGTGGCCAGCCAGCGCAAGCGCTGGTCGGGAGCGAGCCCCGTTGCCTGATCTATGATTTTCCGTGTGTATTCCCTGACTGTGGCATAATCATTTTGCTGGGTGGCCGCATTGATGATGTAGCCGTAGAAATCCGCCTTGTCACTGTCGGGAATCTGCTCATCGGAAAAGGTTTTTTTGAACCATTCCGCCAGTGGGATGAATGCGGCGAATTCTTGTGAACGCCCCCCATGCAACCGTTTGAATGCGCCACCGGCAAACGGGCTGAAGTGTGTAAGCGTTTCGTTGGCACTATAAAAATCGTCGGCATATTGCCTGTATGTTTTATCCAGTTCCGCGTAATCATTCGATGAGGCGAGGCTGCGAATCAACTCCGTATAAGCTGCATGGCGTGTGCGGATATCGATGTTCTGGTCCGCGAGGATTATCCGGTTGATCTGGATTTTACTCTGGAGAGTATTGGGATTGTTTATGTAGCGATAACGACTGGCCAATCCTGTGATTGCCTTGGGCTCGTGTTGCTGGACAAAGCGGATTTGATCCTCAATGGAGTCTTCCAGTAGGGCTCGTTCGGTAACAATCTGATGGATCACACGCTGGTCTGTTCCCATCTTGTCCGATGTGAGGATTTCATCGTAAATGGCTTTGGCCTTTTCAGGTTCCAGTTGGCGGGTGAATACACGGGCCTGATTGCTGCGCGCCAGGATCAGATCATTGGTGTTTAAGCCGTCCAATTGGGTTGCCTCTTGCAACACCCGATTGGCGGAGTCTATATCCATTTTATTGAGAAATTCTTCCGCTATTAGCTGGTGTAGATGAATCTTTTGCTGGTTGGTGAGATCCTCCGTCTGGAGCGCGCTGCGGTAATCCTCAATTGCCATGTCCAGCCATTTGTCGAAATAGACATTGTCCACGGTGCTCGCGAATGTTCCTCTCGGGCGCTGCAGCCGTTCGATGGCCTTACCGAGCAGTACGACCGAATCGTAGCGCTGTTTGGCGCTGATGTCAGGCAGAAGGGTAGCTTTGCGGAACGCCTGTTCCGCGTCAGTGACGGTCTGGTTATTGTTCTGATTCAGGATGGCGTTGCCGAGCTGAACCAGTAATTCGAATCGCTGTTCTGTGGTCAGATCAGGGTGGATGAGCAGTTCACTGCTTTGCTCTTCCGTCTCTTTCCAGAGACGTTTGAGGTTCGTCGCAGAAGCAATCATGAATTTCGCCTGAACCTGCTCCGCAGTGCCGAGATCAGAGCGATCGAGTAACTGCTGGCAAACCTCTGTTACCCGATCGGGCTGTCGATCCTTGAGCAAGGCATCGGCCAGCTCCAACGTGTTTTCAATTTGTTCTTCGGCGGAAAGCTCCGTGACCTGCAGCGCCTGCTCCATGGCCTCTATGGCGTTTTTCCGCTGATTCCTCAGGTTGTAGACACGCACCAGTTCGCGATACACGGCGTAGCGTTGCCGAGGCGTGAGGTCAGGCTGCTGCAACACTTGATCAAAGGCGATTTTTGCATGAGCCGGATTATTTTTCTCGGATATTTTGAACGCTTCCTTGAGTAAATCCTCGGTGTTTGCCTGCTGCGCGTAAGAAAATGTAGATGAAAGGAAAAACGAACAGAGAAGCAACGCACCAGTGATTAGAAAAGTATATTTTTTATTCATAATTAAATCAGTCTTTCCCGTTCTCATTTGGTTTCGGTGGCGGCGAGGGCCATCAGGTTGAGGATATGTTCGATAACATCGACGCGAATAGCGTTCAGGTCGGCATCGCGCAGGTTCAGCAATGCTAGATACTGTTTGGCCTTGCGGGCCTCATAGAGTCGCTGAACATCGCCTGATGCGATCGCATCGCGCACGAGCAACTGGAGTTTGGTGATATAGCGGATATCATCGATGGCTTCGCGGAAACCTTCCCATTGTAGCGTATCGACAACCCCTCCATGGTTCAGGTAGGCAATGACCATGGGGCGGTAGAGCGGTTTGGCCAGGTCATTCCACGGTCCCCAGGCGAAACGGTAGTTATAGGTCATGTTGTGACCATTCATGTAGCTGAGCAGACCGTGCTGGCGCCGCATGAACTGTGGGTTTTCGCTTCCCGTGTGTTGTCCCGCATAAAAGGAAAGATAGGCATCCATATCGTTCCAGCGCTTGATTCTGTCTATACTATCGGGCTGGGCGCCCATCATGTGCCAGCCATAGGCATAGGCGCCCTTGTAGAATTGTACGGCGTGTCCCGCGTTGCCGACTTTGATCCCGTATTGTTCGAAGTAGGGGTGGAATTCGCGGGTAGCCACGACCATTTGGGCGCCGTTTTCATCACCATATTTAAGCAGTATATCGGAATGCCCCAATTCCTTCTGATAGAAATCCCTGGCTTTTTCCGCGGCTGCCTTGGCGGTCATCATCTGATCAAACGTCATGCGGTGACTGTGCGTGAAGTGGGGCAAAAAGCGCCCGCTTACCGCGATAAACGGTTTGGTGGGAAATCCCAGTTCTTTCAGTAAATCAATGCCGACGGTATCCCAGGTTTGATCCACCGCGGGGTAAGTCATGTTGTGAGCCTTGGCATTGATCAGCATTTTGCGCAGATCGTCGACCGTCATATTTGGGTTTTTCGTATTGCGCAGAGTGTCGATATTGAAGCCACCCATCATGGAGGGAAGGAATGGGCGGTCCAGATCGCGCCATGCCAGCGGAGCGGGCAGTTCAAAGGGCAGCACGCGCACCGCGACGGGAATCGCATGGATTTTCCTGTTGTTTTCCAGAACATCTATCGTGCCGCTGTAAAGGCCTGGCTGTTGGCTTTGCTCCGCGTGTACCGTAATGAAGAATTGTTTGAACTGATTGGCCTGCAGGGATACGGGCTGCAAGGTTGCTGTATCGGCAAAACCCTGTTGAAACGGATCAAACTGACCGCGTCCATAGCCTTGTACGCTTTCCAGCTCAATGGGAGGGGATATCCACTCGTGGCGGTCGCCTTTGTCGGTGCGGATACGGGCATAGTTCGCCTCTTTCTTCGTGTCCACCTGTATCAGGTTTTCATCCTTGAGCAGCAATTCGGGGGTCAGCCGCAAGCCGATGTCTTGAAAATAGCTGTGCCAGCGGTTGCCGTTCTGATACCAGATTTTCACCACTTTCAGATCCAGTTTGTCCGCTGTCAGGGTTGCCCCTTCCTTACTCAGCAGGTCAGGAATGTGGAACGTGATGTTGTTACGATCCCTGAAGGAGAACAGTTGAAAGGAGCCAGGTTCGTATTCGTCCTGTGCGAGCAGCACGCGCACAGGAGCATTGAGCAGCCCGTCCTGTGGATAAACATCGGCCAGGCGCATGAGGTCGCTCATCGGAGCCACCACAAAGTGTACGATGTCTTGCTTCGTCCGGGAGTTCAGCAGTTGTTGCTCGATCCTGGCGCGATTCGCTACCGCATTGGCCTGGAATTCAGGCGAATCGGGGTTGTCGGGGTTTAGGGCAAATAAAGTACAGGAGAAGAAAATGCTGCCGATGAAGAGGCTGCTTTTCAGGAAACGTTTAGATAGATGTGGAGTCATTATGATGCTTATAGTACACGATCCAGTCCCTGTAGGTGATAGGATAGATGTCTCATTTGTAGTATTTATGTTGCACAGAGAAGAGAATGTAGGAGTCCCGATTGGTCGGGACTCCTAAAGCCTGTCCTGCGTGTCTTGGCGAGGAAAAGAGCTTCTTAGTCTGTTGCCGTGTGCCTGTCGAGCAGGTACTGGGCTCTCAATTCACTGAGGATGAATCGGGCGTTGATAAAGAAGTCGTAGGCATTGTCGAAGATTTCGTTCACTTCCTGATCACTCATGGTGTTGGTGATGCGATCTGCGTAGGCATCGTACTTTTCCGCCAGCGGCTTCACGACTTCTGCGTAGAATTCCTGATCGCCGAGACGGTTGTCCTGCCAGATCTCGATATAGCCATTACTGCGCGGGCTTTTCTCGCGCAAGTACTGGCTTTTGGCGCGTTGCAGCAAGCGTCGTTGGATGGCAGTACGGTTTTCCGGGGTGAGGTTGTCAAAAACCAGCTCACCTTGTGTTTCGCGCCAGTGGACGGAGTTGCTGCCGCCCCAGGTCCAGTTACCGCGTTCCCAATGAATCGGCTCCAGATACCATTTGTCACCATTCTTCGGGAGTTGGACGAACGCATCCCAAGTCATGGAGAGTAGCATCGCCACGCCGTTTTCGACAATCTGCAAGTCCATCTTCAGGTTTTTCTGAGCGGCCTGTTTGATGCGGTAGTTGCGGTTGTTGTACTGGGTGAGGAATCCGTCACTGAGATCTTTGGAAGGATAGGGCTCAATCAATAAGCAACTGTAGGGCATGTCACGACCTTCAGAGAAGGTAATTTCAAATCCTCCCATGCCGGCGGTGCCTTCACGAATCCCCTTAAGGCGTTCGGCATCGGCGGGCATAAAGAAGAAAAGATACACGTTGTCCTCATCGCAGGATGCGGTGAAGGTGGTGAATTGGCTGAAGGCTTCTTGTGCCTTGGATTGAACACCACTGGATGCCTGGGCGCCATCGCCGGTAGTCAGGCTGACCGTTTGGCCATCGGCTGTGGTCATGGTACGGCCTGCACTGGCAGTATCGGTTTCGATCAACAGTTGCAGGTCGCCTTCGTAGGGGCGGTTCAGGATTCCACGGTTGGCGGCATTCTTGAAGTAGTCGCTTTGCAGGAATGAAGTGATGTCCTTCGGTCCATTCGGGATGAAGGCCAGTTTGAGAGAAGGAGTCTCTTCCTGTACCAACATTTTCTGACGTTCCGCATACAACCGGCGGACCACATTGTATTGCTTCTGCTTCATGGCGTATTTGGAGGCCGTCAGAAGCGTTTCGGTCTTTGCTTTAGATTCTACCTTTTCCTTTTCCAACAGGGCTAGAACTGCTTTGGCAGCGTTGTCCGCATTGTTATTGGCCTGAATGATTGCAAGGCGTATCAGCAGGTTGATGCGATCCTCGGGCTTTAGATTGGTATCCAGCGCAATCAGACGGTCGAGGGCCGGTTTGACCTTGTTTTGCTGGTCGAGGGTCTCGCTGGCGCCTTCGACGACATAGCGCAAGGCGGCTTTCTGGTCATTCTCGTTGATTTCCTTCTGCAACAGGGTTTCCCCGACCCATAACTTGAATGCGGGGTCCCGGTTCATCGCCTCGTTGATACGGCCATCGGTAAACGGAGAGCGATAGGTGTTACGCTGTTTATTCAACTCGTAG
>CAZYDZ010000119.1:0-7041 GCA_964646535.1 uncultured Opitutaceae bacterium | reverse complement strand
CGCGTCTCTACATCCATTTTTTATCAGAAGCTGTCGCTTTCCTGGTAGGCCTTGCCCAACGGCTCACCATGCAGCCTGCCGACAAATCTGACAGGCACGCTGGATTGTTCCGCCACTTTCTCCAGTTGACGCACATGGTGCGGCTTCCCCCCACCCACAATCACATACTCCACTCTCCCGCGCAGGTCTGCAGGCAACCGATTCAGCGCATCAATAACCAGGGCATGCCCCTTGCGTGGATGTATGCGGCTGATAGTCACGATTTTCCGCGCTTCATGCTGTTCACTGGCGACTTCGTCACACTCCACGCGGAAATCCGAGCGCAAACCACAACGGGTCATCAGTACGGCGCCCGCGTAATCAGGCCTCCACTGTAGAAAGTCATTGCGGATCACATCGCTGATAAACATCACCCTTGTCGTGCGATCCACCAACTTGCCAACGCGTCTACGCCACCATGCGGAAGCCTTGAACTGAGCGAGTTCGGAACCGAAAAACGTAATCCAGACAGGCACGTCCTCAGGCAGCCAGTCAGCGCCGAACAAGGCCAGCGCCCGAATGGGGGCAGGTTCCACCAGCCAGAGAGCCTTGCCGCGCAATTCTTCACGTTTACTCTTCAAGTGACGATACAGTCGCCACAATTGTAAAAAATCCTGATTGCCGAGGGTCGGCATGCGATGGATTGAATAGCCCGTATCCAGCCCATTGCCCGCTTCCACAGGACCCCACACCTCGATATTCCCGCCTTCCGCCTGAATCGCCTGAGCCATCTCGCGCACATACGTGGCAATTCCCCCAATCTGGGGATAAAATTCGTGTGTAACTGCTATAATTCTGCGTGACAGTTGCATGAGACAGGATCAAATGACGAACAGGCAATCCGGTAGATTGGAATGAAACTTTAGTATTCACAAGTATCTTATTCTGTACATAATGCCTGAATTTGCTGTTTTATATATTGACGAATTGCCATTTTCCCCACTATCTAACGCATTTATGTCGTGTACGATTCTTAGGTCCGTCGTTACAGGGTTGACCGCCTGTTTGTTCCTCGTTCTTTTCTCTGGCTGCGGCACAGAAAAAAGCTCAGCCACTGCATCCCCGGATCCATGGCCAGCGTCCACCTGGAAATTCGACTCCATTGCGGGGGATGAGGATGTCGGCACCAACGACGATGGTGATGAAATCAAAATCTCTCTGGCAGATCGATTCACATTCTCTGGTGGTAATAGCGGTATCTTCAACCGAACAATATCCATCAATGGAGCTACAGGACCCTATACCTACACCAAAACAGGGCACAACACAGGGGCATTACTGCTGACCTTTGTCACCAGTACAGGCAACGTACCGGTATCGGTAAACCTGATTTTCAACAGTCCCAATAGCGGCACGGGCACGATGGCGATTCCACCTTCCACAGAAGAAGGTGCGGTAGCCGGTGGACGTATCTATCGAATTAGCTTTTCAAGAATCTGACATTCTCTCACATGAAAAACAAACTACCTTTTTTTGTCCTTCCCTTCTTCCTCCTTCTAGTATCCTGTGGCTCCGACAGAGATGCGTTTGCCCCAACCGAATGGCCTGCAGATCTGTGGACTTTACATATCAGTGGAGGGGCTTCCAACACTTATATGTTCACTGGCGGCAGCATCGGTAATGTGTTTCGTATGTCCGGAGGCACTGCAGGATCCTCGGGAAGTTTCACTTATCAGAAAAACGGCGCCAACAGTGGTATCCTCACATTAGATATAGACGGGGTTAATGATATATACCAACTCAACTTCTCAAGCGACAAAAGCGGTACATTCAATCTCGCCCGCTCCAACGTTACCGTCATCCCGCCAACAATCGAAAACCTCTCCGGAAATTTTTCCAAGGGTAGTTAATCGTCTCTATTGATATTAATTTTCCAACGAGCCTCCCGTCAACGGGAGGCTCGTTCGTTTTATTTCTGCTGGACCTGCTGAATTCATCTGCCAACATATACCGAATGATTTTCGACAAGACCACCGCACTGCTGATCACCATGTTGGTGACTGTTTTTTTTCTTAGCAGTCCTCATACTGGTGAGGCGCAAAGTAACCAAAACAACAACGACGGTTTCGTGATCGAAGCAGGAGCGCCAATGACCTTTCAGGAATTTGCCAAAGGGTATACTCCTCCGACAGACAAGCCTGCGATTGCGCCTCGTTATCGGTTGCGTATTGGCTTTGTCCGCCTCCCTCAACGTGCTCCGGACATTCGTGGCATCACATTCGTGGAAACTCCCCCGGAAATTTTCCACAAAGGGTTTCACTGGATTGACGTGAAAGCTCCTTTATTTACCAAGGCACAAGCTGGCTCTGGTAAAGCGGTCACCCAAGGGCCAAAAGGCGAAAATCTGCCCCGCCCACACTACGAAGGGACATGGGCCTACCTTCTTCCGCAAAGCGTTAAGGATGACAAAGTATTGTCCACAATTTATTTTCACGATTCCCGTGTCACAGGGTGGGACTATTTTCTTTCTCTCATACATGGCGCCCGTCTGGAACAATCCACAATTCATTTGGAATTCAATGCGCCCTTGGATCAATGGGTGATTGTTCCCGAATGGTCTACTCCCAATCCCAGGCCGATCCAGGGAAGCTTCCTCTACTTCATCTTCCAGCTCAAAGAAGACAAATAGTCCGATGGACTCCGCACATCCACATCCAACAGAGATTCAAATCATTGGACGCGAAATTGCCATGCGCTGGTCTGATGACTCCGAAAGCTATTTTCCCATCGACTTTCTGCGCGCTTGGTCTCCGAGCGCTGAAAACATGGGAGAAGCCGATATTTTTGGGCAAATCCACGGTGGAACACATGGCAAATCCTTCTCGGGCATAGAAGTTCACGGCTGGGACTGGATTGGCAATTACGCAATCCGTTTTGAATTCAGCGACGGCCACCGCACTGGCCTATACAGCTACCCTTACCTGAAAAAACTGGAACAGCTTTTATAAAAAGCCTGCCACCACAAGGATACAAAGACACCTGGGAGTCGAAAGGAACCACCGATTTCGCAGATTCACGTAGATAGCCAAGCTTTACGTCGCGGTCAAGTCTAGCATGGTTTCGGGGCGTACCTCGCGTGTCTTCGTGGAGAACTCTCCTATACATCCTGCAGTCCGCTCTGGCTGATCGGCGGATCATTTTTCCAACGATCCAGTACTTCTCCTATCAGGTAAAGGGACCCTGTAACCAAAACAGGGTGGTTTGAGTCACCCACCGCACAATATGCGGGACGCGGGAAAAGCTCGCGTACAGGAAGCTCATATATCTCTCCTGCATACCCACCTTGCTGTAGCAAACCTCTCCACTCTGCCATTGTTGTCGCCCGCGGATGATCCGGGGGAACCAGATAAACCTCATGGGCATACTGACAGAGAACAGGAATAAACGCCTTAGCGCGCTCAGTGCCTGTTGCCCCTACCACCACAGTCCATGCGTGAACATCGTCCTCCCGTTGGCGGGCAAGCAACTTGAGGAGCTGGCGGACCCCGCCCCCATTGTGGGCAGCATCCAGGCAAACCCGTACATTGCCGTTCTCCAACTGCTGCCATCTTCCCGCCCATTCAACAGTATGAAATGCTTGTCTGGCTTCTGCCGCAGCACGCGAAAAAGGAGCGGGTAACGCCTGCAACACGATTTCGGCAACCGCGCCATTCCACCGCTGATGCTCTCCCTGTAACGCGACATCGGGCAATCTCCTGCCTCCCTCTGCATACAAGTCCTGAGCCCAGATCAGAGGGATTTGTTGCGCTTGGGAAATCCTTTCAAACACAGCCCTTGTGCCTGCCACCATAGGGCCAATGGCCGCAGACACCCCCGTGTGCAGAATACCCGCTTTTTCCATCGCAATCTGCTCCAGGCTATCCCCCAACACCTCCATGTGATCGAGGTCGATGGAGGTTATCGCACATGCCAGCGGTTTCAGCACATTGGTGGAATCAAGCCTACCTCCCAACCCTGTCTCAATAATAGCAATCTCCACACCTGACCGTTGGAAATGTAGAAATGCCATCACGGTCATAAACTCAAAAAAAGACAAATAGCCAATGGGATCCCCTTCAGGAAAGATATGATCTGCCAACTCTTTCAATTCCTGCGTATAGGCAAGAATTTGCGCATCCGTCATCGGTACACGGTTGTTCTGAATCCGCTCCCCCTGCTGAACCAGATGCGGCGAAGTAAATAACCCTGTGTGAAAACCTGCTTGTCGCAAAGCCACTTCCAACAAGGCACAGACAGACCCCTTACCATTCGTACCAGCAACATGGATTGTAGCTACCTGCCACTGTGGATTGCCAAGTGCCCCCAGCATACGCCACATGCGCGGACGCCCATAACGCGACCCACCATGACGCAATTGATATAAAAAGGAGCGCGCCTCTTTGTAGTCCATAGACGCGGATAGAGGCTCAATTTTGGCTTTCGGGAGCCTTGCCAATATACAATGCACTCAACAGGCTGATCAAACGCTTGCGCATTTCCGGACGGGGAACGATCTGATCAATCAAGCCGTGCTGCCACAGAAATTCCGCCGTCTGAAAACCCTCTGGCAACGCCTGTTGCGTGGTCTCCTTGATTACACGCGGTCCCGCAAAACCAACCAATGCTCCAGGCTCCGCCAAAATCACGTCACCCAACGAAGCATAACTGGCCATCACCCCCGCGGTCGTCGGATGGGTCAAGATTGAGATATACGGCAATTTCTTATTGGCCAATCGGCCAAGGGCGGCACTGGTCTTTGCCATCTGCATCAGGCTCAGGATCCCCTCGTACATACGCGCCCCCCCCGAGGCAGACACAATAATACAGGGAATCCCCTTTTCCTCGGCACGCTCAATGGTACGGGTTACCTTTTCTCCGACAACCGATCCCATGCTGGCCCCCAAAAAGCGAAAATCCATGACGGCAAGAGATACGGGGATACCGCCGATCTTGCCCGTGCCTGACAATATCGCATCGGTATAACCCGTCTTCTTGCGATTCTCCGCCAACTTGTCCCTGTAGGCGGCCACTCCCTTAAATCCGAGCACATCGACCGACACCAGATCGTCGTCCACCTGTTGCCAGGATCCTTCATCCACCATGGAAACAATACGCGTATGAGCCTCCATCGGGAAGTGGTAGCCACTCTTGGGAACCACCATCAAATTTTGTTCCAAATCCTTGATATATACAATATCACCCGTCAACGGACACTTCTTCCAGAGTCCCTCAGGGATATCTTTTTTCTTCAGACGTACTGTCGAGTACTTGGGTTTACCAAAAAGAGCCATATATGAATGAAATTGAACTGAAACCGAACAAACTTTCAACCGTGTCCCATGGTAAATACATCAACCCGTACTGCTCCAGCCTGGGTTAATACACGGGAACAGGCATTAAGTGTTGCTCCGGTAGTGAATACATCATCAACGATCAAATAAGAATTATCCTTTGATACTAAGCGATTTTTGTACAAAGCAAAGGTATTTTTCAAATTCTTGATCCGCTCAAACCGATCCAGCCTGGTTTGGCTGGCCTGATCTTCTACCCGCCGCAGCATACAATCCGTCCTGCTTCCCCTGCCAAACCGCTCCAGCTCCCGAGCTATCCAATACGCCTGATTGAATCCCCGCTCCCTCTGTTTACGCGGATGCATGGGAACAGGCACCAGAACCCTGTTTGACAAATAGTGGAGAAGATCCTCCCTTTCCTCCAATAAATTCCGTATGTCCGCCAGCAAATGGCGTCCACGCCCATATTTGAGTTGATGAATCCAGCTTCTCCCCGCGCCTCTGAGCAAAATCAGCGTCCTGCCTTCCCCAAAACACGGTTGCAGATTCACACAGTGTTCACAAACCCTCCCGCTATCCAACACGCCATAAAAGGGATGCCCACACACGGGACAGCACGGGGGACGGGAACGCCACAGGCGTGTTTCCACACACCCGCGGCACAAATAACGCCAATGAAAACCCGCCTCAACCGCCGCTCCACACTCCAGACAATCACGCGGATACAGAAAATCCAACAGCCACCCTCCTATTCGCTCCACTCCCATTCTTTCGGTTATACCACAGATTGGAATCCAGGCAACGGTAAAGGCACTGATATCTCTTATTGCTCAGGTCGCGGCGTAAAGCCGCTCCTACATTATGGGATTACCAGCGATACGTCCCTGAACTCAGCGACTGGCTCAATAAAACACTTTCTGCAGAAACAGGCCGTGCGCAGGCGCCGTGAAAACTTCCTCGGTGCGCCTTTTCTCCAGCAGTAAGGCTTCCAGACGAGACAGATCGAGCCTGCCCTGCGCCACATATACCAGAGAACCCGTTAAGCTACGTACCATCTTATACAAGAACCCGGTTCCCTGAAAGACCAGCACCCAGCAGTGGCCTTGTCGCCTCAGCTCAATCCGATGAATGGTTTTTACCGGCTGATCGTCTGCGGATACTCCGGCAGCAAACGAGGTATAATCGTGCGTACCTTCCAGTATCTTCATTCCCTGCCTCATCCGTCCTTCATCCATCATCCGCGGAACATACCACCAGTAACGATGTTCGAACGGGCCCGCTGGACGGGATAAAATCTGGTAACGGTACTCTTTTCCCGTCACCGAATAACGTGCGTGGAACTCACCTTCCGTCTGATTGATCTGTAAAATCCGCACATCAGCAGGAAGTCCTGTATTGAGTGCGATGCGCAGGGATTGGACAGAAGCTTTCCAATACGCATCGAAGTGGAACACCTGGGCGCGCGCGTGTACCCCGCTATCGGTTCTCCCACTGCCATGAATCCTCACCGAATGGCCAAAAATCGCAGCCAGGCGTGTTTCGAGAACATCCTGTACCGCTGTGCCACACGCCTGACTCTGCCATCCCGCAAAGGCCCCTCCGTCATAGGCACACACACACTTCCAACGCTGTTCACTCATCCCGCCTGTACGGCAACAGCAGGCAAACTCAGTTGCTGTACCAGATAATGATGCAAATCCCCGTTGAGAATGCATGACGGCATCGACTCACT
>CAZYDZ010000118.1:5344-7073 GCA_964646535.1 uncultured Opitutaceae bacterium | reverse complement strand
TGCCCACAGCACCAACGCCAATAACGGCACCCCGAGTAAAAAGGTCAGCACGGTTCCCTTGACCTTGTCAGACCACCACAACCCGATCGTCGAACGATTAAACCCGTAGGCCTGTTCCACCCGAAACTGCTGATACCAGGACCAGGGCCAGCCAGCCAGGGACAGAATAAACAGCACGGCAACCCCGAGCAGGGAGTCCGCCCAAATACCGCTGCCAAGCCACTCCGTACCCGTCTGATACACCCATGGGAAAAACCCACATAGGAGAAGCAGGGACAAAATGGCAGAATCCTGTACCATTTCCCCTGCCCCCACCCGCGTATGAGCCTCGTGATAACCCAGCGTGCGGCGCTCTTCCTCATCAGAATTTCCTGCATCGACACGTTGACGCAATGGCTTCAGATTGAGAAACTCAAGCCATAAGTGGGCAATTGTCTTGAACCAGATTAGAACAAGCAGGATAAGTGTGAGGGTTGACCAGATCATGAACTGTGTAACAATGTCTTTGATTCTGCTCGCTCAAGGCAAACTTCTTTTAACTATAACGTAATCATCGTGACTGATATACCATCCACACCGGAATCCCTCTCGTTTGAAGAGGCCTATGAAAATCTGGAGTCTCTGGTCGAGGCTCTGGAAGACGGGAGTATTCCCCTGCATCAGATGGTCGAAGACTATGAACGTGCTTCACGCCTGCTCAAGATTTGTCAGCAACGTCTGAAGGATGCCGAAGCCAGAATCGAGATTCTGCGCCCTGATCAATCGGGCGCAACCGATCCCTTTCATCCACTCGCCGATCAGGATTGATTCATGTCTTTGCTAGATTCTATTCAGGGACCCGCCGATGTTAAAGCGCTGACACTGGATCAGTGTGAGGCTCTTGCTGCCGAAATTCGCCAGCGCATCCTCACAGTCACTTCCCGCAACGGCGGCCATGTGGGCCCCAATCTCGGTGTCGTCGAACTGACACTCGCCATGCACCGCGTATTCCATTGTCCCGAAGATCGTTTTCTGTTCGATGTTTCCCACCAGGGCTATGTACACAAATTACTGACTGGCCGCAACGGTGAGGAGTTTGATCGGATACGACAGACCAACGGTGTCAGCGGCTTCCTTTCGCGCAGTGAAAGCCCCTACGATTGTTACGGCGCAGGTCACGCAGGCACGGCTCTGTCCGCTGCGGTCGGAATGGCCAGCGCACGCGATCTGAACGGAACCGACGAACATGTAGTCGCCGTTATCGGCGATGCCGCATTCACCTGTGGTATCACGATGGAAGCATTGAACAACATCACGGCCTCCACCAAGCGCCTGATTGTTATTCTGAACGACAATGAGTGGTCGATTGCCAAAAATGTCGGGGCCATCTCCCACTATTTTAACGAGTTGATCACCAATCCTCTATATAATCGGATCAACGACGATATCGAATCCTTTCTGAAATACTTTCCAGGAGGTGAATCCTTGGTACGGATGGGAGCGCGGGCCAAAAAGGAGGCCAAGGATTTCCTGGTCTCTTCTTCCCTGTTCGAAAAATTCGGCCTGCGCTACCTGGGTCCGATTGACGGCCACGATTTACCCAAGCTGGAACAGTACCTTGAATTTGCCAAAAACGCGGAGCAGCCGATTCTGCTACACGTCATCACCCGCAAGGGAAAAGGCTACGAAGTGGCCATTCAGCAGCCTGAAAAGTTCCACGGCTCCAGCCCCTTTGATCTGGCTACGGGAG
>CAZYDZ010000118.1:857-5334 GCA_964646535.1 uncultured Opitutaceae bacterium | reverse complement strand
CCTCCGAATTGGCAAAATGTGTTCGGGCAGGCGCTGGTACAACAGGCAAGGAAGAACCCACGGGTAGTCGGTATCACTGCGGCCATGCCAAGCGGCACCAGCCTGAACCTGCTCGCCAATGAGTGCCCTCAACAGTTCTTTGACGTGGGCATCGCAGAAGAGCATGCGGTTTTGTTCGCTGCGGGACTCGCCACTGCCAACATCCAACCCGTGGTCGCCATATACTCCACTTTCCTGCAACGGGGTCTCGATCCAATCCTGCACGATGTCTGTCTACAGAACCTGCCGGTGGTGTTCTGTATGGATCGCGCAGGTCTCTCCCACAACGATGGCCCAACCCACCACGGATTGTTTGACCTCTCCTGGCTCCGTTGCGCCCCCAATGCTGTCATCATGCAGCCTCGGCATGAAGATGAATTGTGCGACATGCTGGAAACGGCGCTGCACACTCCCCATCCGACCTTTATCCGCTATCCGCGCGGCAGCGCCGAAGGCGTTACACCCAAAGCCTCTCCCTGCATCCTCCCGATCGGCAAAGCGGAACCGTTGTCCCAGGGAAACGATGTCCAGTTATGGGCTCTCGGCAACATGGTACCCATCGCCCTGGAACTGGCGGAACAACTGAATGCTGTCGGTATTTCGGCAGGCGTCACCAATACCAGGTTCGTCAAGCCACTGGACGAGGAAGCCCTGCGACAGGATTACAACCGCGTCTCATTGCTGGTGACCCTGGAGGATCACGTACTGATGGGAGGGTTCGGATCAGCGGTTCTGGAAGCCGTACACAGCTTTGATCTCCCATTGAAACCAGTCGAACGCATCGGATGGCCCGACTGCTTCATCGGTCATGCCTCCTCGACCGAAGAGCTGCGCGCCAAACACGGGCTCGATACAGCAAGTCTGTTGTCGCGTATCCAAAAACAGGTGTCTGCATTGCAAACTTCGTCTTCCCGGTAATTTGCACTCTTTATGAAACATTCAATCTCTCTGGTTCATCTCCTTTTTCTCATCGTGCTGCTATTCGTTACCACATCCTGCGTCAGGACGACCACCGTGGAAAACATACCTCCAGGCGGCATTGGCGTGGAGCGCACCACCACACGCTACACTCCCTGACCGTTCCCTTCGTGAAAACAATGCGAACAGCGCTGTACTGGCTGTGGAGATGGGCGTCGTGGACACTCCTTCTTACGTCCTTTGGCGCTGCTTTTGGAGTGCTGCTCTATCTCTCGCTCGGTCCCCTGTTTGCAGATATCTCTATACAATACGCCATGATCAAGGGGATACGTAACGGCGGCTTTTACTTCTTCGTATGGGCTCCAGGCAGCTCAATTGTAATCTGCGTCATGGAAGCTTGGAGCCAACGCAGGAGAGCATGTCAGGCCGGCACATGAAAACCGTGTTAAAAAGCAAGGAACTCACCAAGCTGAGGCTGAATCAGTCCCAATACCACCTGCTCTTTTGCGGAGGTCCCGACTGCTGCTCCCGCAAAGTGGGAGAACACCTGTGGGATTTCCTAAAAGATCAAACCAAACGGCTGGAAATCCCTGTCCAACGCACACAGGTGAAATGTTTTCGAGTCTGTCACGATGGTCCGTGGCTGGTCGTATATCCTGATGGCATCTGGTATGCCAATCTGACCATTGAGAAGATCGCGCGCATTCTCGACGAACATATCACTCAGGGAAAACCCATTCAGGAATGGGCTTCACTGGAACAGCCGCTCGGAGGACATCACTCTGGCAAGTCCGCACATTAACGCAGAACAAGGTCGTTTTATTTGGAGCCCCTGCGAAACGGGCGCAACAGCCATCGTTGTAAAAAACACAGGACTACGACCAGCAGGGATACAACGATTCCAACGCGTGCAATCAACGGCAGGCGTTCAGGAGAGAGTAGCCCGTAAAGAATCCCGCCGACAAAAGCCAATGATATTCCGATAAAGAACCAAGGACGGGGAGCCATTCCTTGTCGAGACTGGCGTATCACCATTCCCGCAGATCCTCCCCATGCGCCAACGCCTGCCAACAGGGAAATCACCAATAACACAGAACCGGCGGCAATACCCTCCTCGTAATACTTGCTGCCAAGCAATAAAAACAACATCTGATTAAACACCAGAAACAGCGTGACCATGGCAAAAATCATCCATAGCGACAGCCGTTCCTGACGCAGACTCTGACTCAGTGAGTCGGCAAACAGGCACCCCGAACAACAGTACACAGGACGGCCTGCCTCCACATGCCTGGCAAACACAGGAAGACCACAGTAGGTACAGGATAATGAAGATTTTTCCGGCGTGTTCATGTTTACTCTTCGTTGTCTCCCTGATCCTGCTCTCCATCAATCCATTGCACAATCTTTTCCTGTAAATGTGCCAACACCATGTATGCGACGTATGAAGCGCGCTGTTCCATGTCAATTTTCCCTGGCGAATAAATCATATCCTCCAGTGCCTGTTCCGATACGCTCCCCAGTTTCACCCTCCATATATGCAGGCGTACCAATGAACACGCGCGCATCACACAATCCACATGATCCTGGGGTATCAGAATCTTCCCCTTGCCGAACTGTGGATTCTCCACAATCTGCAACAACGCCTTGCCATCCTCGTGCATGGACTCTTTCAGACTGTCGATCCACCAGCGTTGCATCTCCTCATCATCCTCCACACACCTCGCCTGGGGAGGAGTGTGTATATCCTGCACAGTACTCTGCACAATCCTGGAGACCTCTTCGGCAACCTCCATCTGTATACGAATCCAAACTTCAAGCATCGTGCTCCAGAATTGCAGTGAGTTGCCATTGTTGCAAGGTATAGACGTACATTTCCGCACGTTCACGATCCCCCTGCCATAACACGGACCGTCCCTTGTGATGAACTTCCAGCATGTGCCTGTGGGCTCTTTCATGACTATAGCCAAACACCCGTTTGAAGATCACCACAACATAGGACATGAGGTTCACAGGATCATTCAACACTACCACCTTCCAAACGGGCTCATGCAACACAGAGGTTTTCCCCTCCTGTTGCGGAGAAGAATCGGGAACGGATTCATCTCTGTTTTTCACACTGTTCCTGTTTGTCATAAGATTGTTGCACTACCTGTCTTGTTTTATACCAGGAAAACCATTAGACCTTGTGTATTATTTCCTTATTGTAAAGGAAATCGATTCCCAATCCAAGACATGGAAGAACAATCTGAAAATAATAAACCTGAGCTGCTAACGACCAATCGCAAGGCGCTGACCATTAATCTGGACGATACCATATATGGTTCTCTGGCCGAAATCGGGGCGGGACAGGAAACAGCCAGACACTTCTTCCAGGCGGGCGGGGCCGCAGGCACCGTTGCCAAGAGCATGTCCGCCTACGACATGCAGTTCAGCGACGTAATCTACGGCAAAAGCTCCCGCTACGTCTCACGCGAACGGCTCAATCACATGCTGGATCACGAATATGAGCTGTTGCCTGAACGCCTGGCCCAACGCGCCGATTCCACCTGCTTCTTTTCATTTGCCAATACAGTAGCTGCCAAATCCTACCGCTCCAACCGCGACTGTCACGGATGGCTGGGAATCCGTTTCCAGTGTACGCCACAAAGCGCCCCCAACAATATTGTGATCCATGTCCACATGCTGGACGACTCCAACGTGAAACAGCAGGAAGTGGTGGGCATCATTGGCGTAAATCTGATCTATGCCGCATTTTTCCTGCGCCATGATACCACGGCATTTGTCCGCTCCCTGCTCGATAATATCGAAAACAAGAGGATTGAGGTCGACATGATCTCATTCAATGGCCCTGATTTTGCAACGGTGGACAATCGCCTGCTCAGCCTCAAACTGCTGCAAAACAATCTGACCAAAGCCATTATTTTTACCCCCGATGGCAACGTGGCACAGCCCTCGGAAATCCTGTATAAATCCCCTGTACTGTTACAGCGCGGCAGCTTTCGACCGGTCACCAAAGTCAATGAAGACATGATCCAGAGCGCCATGATCCAGTTTCAACAGGAGCGTCGCCAGGACGAGCGTGCTCCCGTGGTGCTACTGGAAATCACCATGAACAATTTGCTTTCAACAGGAGAGATCTCCACTCACGACTTCCTCTCACGGGTAGACTTGGCGGCAGCGCTTGGCTACAACATGATGATTTCCAATTATTTTGAATTCTACAAACTGGTCGCCTACTTCAGGCAATACTCCAGGGAAAGAATCGGCATCGTACTGGGAAGCAACAATTTACAGGAAATATTCACTGATATCTACTACGACGATCTGGAGGGGGGAATTCTCGAGGCCTTCGGACGCCTGTTCAAACAGGACGTCAAGCTTTATGCCTACCCGATGACAGGCCTCAACTACAACCGTTACCTAGACAACAAGATCGAGGCCACCACCCACCGTTCCTCTAACCAATATTTTCCGGACAATGTCCTGATCACCGCACAAAACCTACCCATCAAGCCCCACC
>CAZYDZ010000118.1:0-847 GCA_964646535.1 uncultured Opitutaceae bacterium | reverse complement strand
ACATCTGTATCAACACATGCAGAACAACGGTTACATTCAGGAAATTAATCATTATTCTTCCCAAATATCGAAAATTTTCTCGCGTGATGTTCTGCGCAAAATTGTTGAAGACGAAGGTGGCTGGGAAGACGATGTGCCTGAAAATGCAGTGAAAATCATCAAGGAGCGTCAATTGTGGAGCCGCTCCAACAGCAACTGTCCAGGCTCCCTGCCATAACAACTAATAAGCCGCTTCCCACAGGGCAAGCCCTCAGAGTTTGGTCGGGTTGGGAGCGTCCCCGTATACCGCCTTGGGATCAAAGGTCTTCTCGCTTTCTGTAAAGATCAGTTGCAACGGACCCGCGGCCAGTTGCTCGCGCGCTTCCTGCCCCGTTGGCACCTGTCGATAGAAACAGGAACGGTAACCGACGTGGCAACTGGCGCCACTCCCTCCCACCTCAACGCGCAACCAAATCGTATCCTGGTCGTCATCAATCAGAAATTGCACCACTTTCTGGGTCAAACCGCTGGTGGCCCCCTTGTGCCAGAGCGTCTCCCGACTACGGCTCCAATACACCGCTTCACCGAGCTCAATGGTCTTGGCAATTGCCTGGCGGTTCATATAGGCATGCATCAACACCTCGCCTGTGTGAACATCGGTTGTCACAACAGGAATCAATCCCCGTTCATCGAACTTGGGCGCCAGTTCATATCCTTCCTCCACCTGTTCCACACTGGTACGGGAAGAAAACAGTTTGTCGTCTGTGAATGCCATATTCGTTTCGTAAAAAAGTTTGAGTTTGCCTTAAATTGAAAAGAATGGCAAGTAAGGAGTCTCTTTTTGCCGGGATAGCTCAGTCGGTAGAGC
>CAZYDZ010000117.1:0-7163 GCA_964646535.1 uncultured Opitutaceae bacterium | reverse complement strand
GATTCTCAAGCTGAACAAGTTTCACTGGCACCTGACCGAGGACCAGGGCTGGCGTATTGAGATCAAGAAATACCCCAAGCTGACCGAAGTCGGCGCCTGGCGTAAAGAGACCATGAGTGGCGCCCTAATGGCCGGACACGTACGCGGCAACGGTATCCCACATGGTGGCTTCTACACACAGGAAGAAATCCGCGAAGTCGTTGCATACGCAGCCAAACTCCATATCGAAGTCATTCCGGAAATCGACATGCCCGGTCACATGGCTGCAGCCATCGCCGCCTACCCGGAACTCGGCTGCACTGGCGAGCAGACAGAAGTCTCTACGATATGGGGAGTGAATCCGAACATTCTATATCCAGGGCCGGAAACCATAACGTTCATGCAGAACGTACTGGAGGAAGTCCTGGAATTGTTCCCGTCGGAATTTATCCATATTGGTGGTGACGAAGCGGTCAAAACTTTGTGGAACTCGACGCCCAAGGTTATTGCATTGCGCGAAAAACTCGGGCTCAAGGATTCACACGAATTACAGAGTTGGTTCATTCGTCAAATGGACGACTTCCTGATTTCCCGTGGCCGGCGTCTGATCGGCTGGGATGAAATTCTCGAGGGAGGTTTGGCCAAGGGCGCTGCTGTCATGTCCTGGAGAGGTTTCAATGGCGGCAAAGAAGCCGCCAAACAAGGTCACGATGTCGTGATCGCAGCAGAGGCAGGCACTTACTTCGACTACTGTCAGGACGAGAACTACGATAACGAGCCTCAGACCATTGGAGCCAATCGTACACTGGAAGACGTTTATCGTTTTAACCCATTACCTGAAGGCTTTTTCACCGAGGAAGAAGAAAAACATATCCTCGGACTGCAGGCACAGGTCTGGACTGAATATATTTCTTCGGAATACAAACTACAGTATCAAACCTTCCCACGTCTGTGCGCTCTGGCTGAAGTCGCCTGGACCCCTAAGGAGTTCATCGACTGGGAGAACTTCCGCAAGCGCATCAAAGTCCACCTGCGCCGCCTGGCCATCATGGACGTCGCATTCCGCCCGTTGGATCATTGAATTGTATCGCAACAAAGGGTACAAAAACCACCATCGAGTCGGGGCATAAAGCTCCTCCTATATATTCTCTTTTGTGTTTTTTTACCCTTTATGGCTATCCTACCCCTGTATCTGACGATCAACTGCGAACCGTACCGTTGCCGGTAAGCAGGAATTTGTAAGTACAAAGCTCTTCCAATCCCATCGGCCCACGCGCGTGCAGACGATCTGTGGAAATACCAATTTCTGCCCCCATACCGAATTCAAAGCCATCGGTGAAACGTGTACTGGCATTCCAATACACAGTTGCAGAGTCCACCTCATTCAGGAATTGTTCAGCTGTTGCCGCATTGCCAGTGATAATCGCCTCGCTGTGCGCAGAATCATAGCGATTAATAAAATCAATCGCCTGTTTTACATTTTCCACTGTTTTTACAGAAAGAATCAGATCGAGAAATTCTGTCCTGTAATCTTGTTCAGACACGAACGTCCACGGAATACCAGCCGCCATCAATGCGTTGCCTGACGCTTCATCACAGCGCAATTCTACACCACTTTGGTGAAGAGCCTGAGCGATTTCTGGCCAGCTACTATTGAGAATGTCGCGATGCAACACCAGATTCTCGATGGCGTTACACACGCTTGGGCGTTGGCACTTGGCATTGATCACCACCTCGCGAGCCATTTGCGCATCGGCCTCTGTATCCACATAGACGGAACAAACCCCCATATAGTGCTTGATGACTGGAATACGGGAATTCTCCGTAACAAAACGAATCAGGCTCTCCCCTCCGCGCGGGATAATGCAATGCACCCGTTCATCCTGTTTCAACAAGCTCATCAAGGCGTTTCGATCCGTGGTGGGAATCACCTGTACCGCATTCTCAGGGAGCCCTGTTTCACGCAGGCTCTCCTGAATCAGACGTCCCAATACGCCGTTTGTGTGATAGGCTTCCTTGCCTCCTCGCAAAATCGTGGCATTGCCACTCTTCAAGCAAAGTACGGCACAATCAATCGTCACATTGGGACGGCTCTCGTAAATGATCCCGATCACTCCGATTGGCACACGAACCTTGCGCAGACTCAAACCATTTGGCAGGCTTTTCCGCTCCAATACCGCGCCGACAGGGTCTGACAAGGCTGCCACCTGCCGCACACCCTCTGCCATCTGCTCGATGCGCTTGGGAGTCATGCGCAGCCGTTCCAGCATCGGGCCGGACAAACCATTGGCGGCGCCATTATCCAAATCCTTTTTATTAGCCGCTTCAATATCCTCGGCGGAATTCACCAGACGCACAGCCAGGTCAGCCAGAAAACAATTTTTATCTTCCGTGGACACTGCCGTCAATATGCGGGAAGCCTCCAGGGCGTTCTGGCAGATCACGGAAATCATCTCATCCACCTGGGATGAAGTAAGGGCCTCAGAATTGGAAACAGTCTGGCTCATGGATCAAAATTAACAGTATTTCACTATAAATCTCCATGCCACTGCTGTCCATGATTGAATCCACAAAATTTATCCCGATTCATGCTGGACTTCACCAATCAACTCGCCTTGTGTGGAATCACTTATCAAATACATCATGCAATTATCTTTATCCTCTCACCAAATCCTTCCAGAAGTCTCTTACTCTCGGCCCTGGGGAGGAACTTTCACGCTTTTTGCCAGCAGCAAAATATATCTGTCCGGGGTCGAAGAATCTGCTGTTTCCTTCGTCATAGAGACCCTGCGGCGCAGCACAGGATGGGAGCTGCCAATAGAGGACGGAGCCACCTACAGCCCGCAGGTCAACCACGCCATTATATTTGTGCTGAATACAGACTGGAACTACTCTCAGGATGCTTACGACCTCAACATACACGCACACGGCGTGCGCATCCACTCCTCATCTCCAGCGGGACTTTTTTATGGAGGTATCTCCCTCCTGCAGCAGCTTCCTGTTGCTGTATTCGAGAATCGGGTACGTCATGGAGTATCCTGGACTGCCGCCTGCGGAGGATACAGTGATTCTCCACGATATTCCTGGCGTGGTGTCATGCTGGATGTCGGACGATACTTCTTCCCCGTCCCCGTCATCAAACGCTATCTCGAACAGATGGCTGTTTTGAAGCTGAACAAGTTTCACTGGCATCTGACAGAAGACCAAGGCTGGCGTATTGAGATCAAAAAGTATCCGAAACTCACAGAGACCGGCGCGTGGCGCAAGGAATCCCCCAACGGGCACGTAGGTACGCCACAAGTGCGTGGCAACGGCGTTCCGCACGGTGGATTCTATACCCAGGATGAAATCCGCGAAATCGTCGCCTATGCCGCCAAATTGCATATTGATGTGATCCCTGAAATTGATATGCCTGGCCACATGGTCGCCGCCATTGCCGCCTATCCTGAACTCGGTTGCAAAGATGAACCGTGCGATGTGCATACATGGTGGGGCGTCAACTCCAATATCCTCTATCCAGGTCCCGAAACCGTGAAGTTCATGCAGGATGTGCTGGAAGAAGTCCTGGATCTGTTTCCATCGGAATGTATCCACATTGGCGGCGACGAAGCAGTAAAGACCCTGTGGGATTCCACTCCGAAAGTGATTAAACTACGCGAACAACTCGGTCTGAAGGATTCCCATGAACTGCAGAGCTGGTTCATTCGTCAAATGGACGACTTCCTGACCGCGCGTGGGCGCCGTCTGGTAGGCTGGGATGAAATCCTTGAGGGTGGCCTCGCCAAGGGGGCCGTCGTCATGTCATGGCGCAACTTCGAGGGGGGCAGGGAAGCCGCAAAGCAAGGTCACGATGTCATTATTGCAGTCAACAGTGGAACCTACTTCGACTACGGACAGGATATCGACTACAGCAAGGAGCCGTTGGTGATTGGCGGACACCTCGACCTGAAAGCTTCCTACGAGTTCAATCCGCAACCAGCGGACGTGTTCGGCGAAGAAGAAGCCAAACATGTGCTTGGTGTACAGGGGCAACTCTGGACCGAGTACATTGACACGGAGTACCGCCTCCAATACCAGAGCTTCCCTCGCCTGTGCGCGTTGGCAGAAGTGGCATGGAGCCAACCGAACAGAATAAACTGGGAAGACTTCCAGCGACGCCTCAAGGTTCACCTGCGGCGCCTGTCCCTGATGCAGGTCGTGTACCGTCCTCTGGATTACTAGACATCCAATTATTGCAAAGAAGGCTCATGCGGAGATCGCCCTCTTGTAGGAGCGGCTTTACGCCGCGATTAGGCCCACAAAATGTTCTGGTCGCAGCATAAAGCCGCTCCCACAAGGAAAGCCATTGAGTCAGTCGGATCCCTTTTGTTGAAGCTCCTTGGAAAACCCTGGAAACGGGGAACTGTTGGACGGATCACGTGAGTACCAGCAATAAAAAGCGCGGGCAAACATGGACATGGAAAAGGCAAAATTGGCCAGACTCATCAACAGTCCTCCCACGATTTGATCTTCCAGCGGGTCCAGATATTCCAACAGCCGCGGAGCAAATTCATACGTCGGATACAATACCTGATTAGCCGATATCAGGAACATAATGATCGGCATGTGTCCCACTGCGACAAAAAATATAAACAGCATTTGCAGCGGAGCGTTTAGCGCAGGGGCCGAGGGAGACCGACTGAGCAACACCCACCAAACTAAAAAAGCCGTTCCCATCATGGTTGCGTGCTCCAGGATATGCAGACCCTTGTCGCGCAGAGCCGCCTCGTACAGCACGGGAAAATGCCACAGGGTAAACACCAGCACGAACAGCAGACCTGCCACCACGGAACGCGACAGTATACGGAACAGAATCCGCCATGGAGCAAAACGAAAACTCCATTCAGACAACCAGACAGGTATTCCCAGAATCAACAACGGAGGAACCACATAGATCAGCAGATTGTGCTGGATCATATGGGCCGTCAGCAGATAGTCCTCGCCCAACTGGTCTAATGGTGAAGCGACAGACAGATAGCCAATTACCACCCCACTGAAAAAACAGACTGCGGGCTTCCATGGAAACGTGACTCCTGGGCCGGCAATTTTTACCCGCAACGGCCCCGTCAGGACCAGATAGCTCCACACCACAGCCAGCACGGAGATGAGCAGAAAGGGCTCATTGTGCCAGTGTAACTGTAATCCTTCCATTCAATACCCTTCCCCCGTATACCTGCGCATTGGATGAACCACTAGTCCGTGGAGCCAGTATTCGCGTTGTTTACGGCACGAACAATCACAGGCATCGGGTATTCCGCTTTGAATTCTTCCATTTCCTCCACGGTAAAAGCATAATCCTGTGAGTGCAGAACGATCAGCGCCGCAGCCGTACCCCCACCCAGCGTCAGGCCAATCGCAAACAGAATTGTATTAAACAGCTTGTCATAGATCAAATGCATGAACCAGGTGATCACGCATATAAACTTAACCGTGGAAAGCACCAACAGCACCCCTGCGACCAACCACCAGGACAATGGGTACATATAAATAATCACGATCTCAATACCCGTGATCGCCGCCAGGACAATTCCCAACAAGACGAACGCATGATACTTTTGAATCTCGTCCTGGGGATTTTCCCCGTTATGTACAGAAGCTGCTGCAACACTCATGGCTTTAAATCCTGTTTAATTAGAAGAAAGTTTGTGCCTCAAGCAGGTAAACTGCGGTAAAAATAACAATCCAGACAATGTCCACAAAGTGCCAGTACAAACCCGCAGTCTCCACATCAATTGCATTTTTGACCGACCACTTGGGGCTGTAGGAATAGATTAGCTGACACAACAACCAGAATACCCCGATTGCAACGTGTACCCCGTGCGTTCCAGTCATTACGTAGAAAGTCGAGCCAAAGATATTGCTGTCCAGAGTCAGACCCTCCTTGACAAAGTGATTGAACTCATAGACCTGGCAACCAAGGAAGATCAGACCAAAAAAGCACACCCCCAGGATACAGCGACGATAGCTGCCAATCTGCCCCTTGTGCATGGCAGACACGCCCAAGGCCATCAGAAGAGAACTCATCAGCAAAATAAAGGTGCTGAACGAAGTAAGCTCGATGTCGAAGATGTCCATCGGCGCATACTCTTTGGGGTGCAGCTTGCGATAAATCAAATGCGTCGAGATCAGTGTCCCGAAGAACATACAGTCGGAAGCCAGAAAGGCCCACATCATCAACTTCTTGTTTGGGATACCCGTCGCAGTATGCTCCTCGTGATGTCCGTGGCTATGGTCGTCCGCGTGTGTGGAAGTCACTGTACTCATTGTAAAAGATCTTCAGGTTATACGTGTGAAGAAGGCTTGGCCGCCTCCTGTCTGCGCGCCTCTTGTTCCAGAACGTCATCCGATTCGGGATGCACATGATAGCCACCAGGACCTTCAATCGCCCAACAGATAATACTGGCTATCATGAAAACACCACCACCAATCGCAATATAGACCAGTACACTATTGGTAAGAATACCGCTCGACTTAAAGCTCAGGGCCGTAGCGCCAATCAACAAGCCCACGCTGGCAAGCAGCGGAAACCAGGATTTATCAGGCATGTGAATCCCACCCTTTTCAGCAGGCTCAAAGGACATCTTTTTATCTGTCTTCTTATGCACCCACCAGCAGTCGCGCGCCTGCACAACAGGAATACGGGCAAAGTTGTACTCCTTGACGGGAGATGGCAAAGCCCACTCAAGGGTGCGGGCATCCCATGGATCCGATCCACAGGGCTTGCCCTTGCGAATGGTGTACAGGTACTGAATAACAAAGGAGAGCAGCCCAATTCCGAGTACAAAGGCGCCGATTGTCGACAATTGGTTCATCATCTCCCAACCCTTGTCCCCCAGATAAGTGTGCGTGCGGCGCGGCATCCCTCCCAGCCCGAGAAAATGCTGTGGGAAAAACGCTACATTAAAGCCGATGGCAATCAGCAGGAAATTCACCAATCCCCACGTTTCCGACATCATACGGCCATACATTTTGGGCACCCAGTAGTAATAGCCTGCCAACAATGCCATTACGCTTCCTCCGATCAACACATAGTGGAAGTGTGCGATTACAAAGTAAGTGTCATGCTGTTGGGCATCAGCAGGAGCCGCCGCGTGCATGATTCCCGTCAACCCGCCCATCATAAACATAAACAGGAAGCCCACTGC
>CAZYDZ010000116.1:0-7180 GCA_964646535.1 uncultured Opitutaceae bacterium | reverse complement strand
ATTGGTGGGGCCGAACAGGACGATGGTGGGGATGCCGAGCGCGTTGGCCAGATGCATGCCGCCCGTATCATTGCCAATCAGCAGTGTGGTTTGGCACAGGGTCTGGCTGAATTCAATCAGGCTGGTTTTACCTGCCAGATTGCGTACGATGCCGTCGGGTAAGCGGCTCTGTTCGGCAACCTGACTGGTGATTGTCCGATCTTTGGCTGTGCCAAACAGGGAAAAATGTGCGGAAGGAAACCGCTCGTGCAGTTCACGCAACAATTGTGCGAACAAGTGAACGGGCCAGCGCTTTTCAGGCGCGTTTTCAGTGCCGCAGACTAATCCGATATGCAAGGACGAAGATTGGCTGTCACGCATCCCTGTGAACAGGTGGGTGAAAGGAGCCAGACTGGTGGCTTCCTTGAGCCCGAAGTGACGGATGAACTCAGTCCACACCTGAAATTGATGAATATCTTTGGGGTTACGAGAATGAGGTGAGGGGTAGGTGTGAGTCAGCAGACGACGTTTTTTTCCTGGGAATGTGAGGCCGTAACGATCTTTGGCACGGGTAAGCCAAGCCTCCATGTCAGATCGCGCGGAGTGAGTGAACAGGAGGAACAGGTCTGGGTACTCCGTGCGCAGCCGATGGAAGTATCGGAATCGTTGCCAGCCTTTCGATGGCAGGGGGCGCACTTCCATCTTGGGCATGATTTGTCGCAAGAGTTCGACGGTTGCCGGAGGAGCAAACAGAGTCCAGTGTACATCGGGTCTGCCGAGCTGTAGTGCGCGCAATAGCGGCAGCGTCATGACAATGTCTCCCAGCCAGTTGGGAAGGCGTATCCAGAATCGGGTGGCTCGTTTGGGATCACGCTGCGGATCGGGGATGGCGAGGATTTTTTTTGCGCGCAGTTGAAAACGCAATGTAGCCTCGTCCTGTGTGCGCCAACGGTTGTGTAACCACAGCCAGGAAGCCTTGTCCGTGTTTTGCCGATACAATATGCGCTCCAGCCACTGTTGTGCATCCAGGGTGCGATCAGCGATGCTCATACTTTGTGTTGGCGCGCATTCCATCTGTAAGGAGCCCCGCCAGAAACCGTGTCGTTGTACCCATGTATACATGACAAGGGTATCGTGCTTCTGAGACAGCAAGGCGGGTAATTCCGTGGAGGAGGCGATTCGTCCCAGAAAGGAGCATAGTGAGCCGCGATGGCCTGCGTTCTGGTCAAACAGGATGCAGACGATCCCCTTCCGTCTGAGTATTTGCGAAGCTTGCAGAAATCCCTCCTTGCGCGAGAGCAGCAACAATCCCCAGCGTTCCCGCCCTTTTTTGATGAGGTATTCCATGGCCCGATTGCGAAGGGGGCGGTAGATCACTCCAACTTTGCGATTGGCCTTGTCCAGAAATAAGGGGGTGAAACAGATGGCTTCTATCAAGCTGAGGTGGGGGATTGCGAGAACCACAGGCTGGGACGGATTGTCGGTTAACTGTTTAAACAGCGGCAGGGATTCTGCGGCGATGGAGAATCGACGCAGAATCCATTCTTTGGGAACCCATGGCGAAACTATGCCAAGAAGACCGAGTTCAACGGTCTGCTGACAACTGCGTCTGGCTATCCTGCGCCGTTCGGACTCTGACAGATCGGGATAACTATGGTGCAGGTTGCGCAACAAGACGCGGCTCCTTTTACCTCCCAAGTGATATATCAGGCTACCGATGCTGCAACAAAGGAAGCGGGGAATGAAATCGGGGGATTTTGCCAGTGCGACACCGAGTATCCGCAACAGATGGAAATGAATCTTTTCGGAATAACTGAAGCCTGTAGTACTGTGGTCGCTGGTGGCCATGAATGACGTTTCGCGAATCGAATCAATGGCGATGCTCTATGTTGGGGGATGGCAGGCGTGACGTCAACAGCAGTGCGAGAAGAATCAGGATGGAACCGAGCAGATAACTAATGGATGCACCATAGCGAAAATACAGGAAGGCGAGTGTGAATGGCCCCAGTGCGCGCGCCAGGCTGCCGATGGAACGAAACGTACCAATACGCCCTCCCTGTTCATGTGTTTCCGCATACAGGGAAACCAGGGCGGTGATGCAGGGGGAGAATGCTCCGAAACCAAAGGAAATGAGAGTCAGCGAGGTGTAAAACAAGAGCTGCGTGTGTGCGATCGAAAGCATCCAGTAGCCGAGGACGGTGATGATGATGCCAGCCCACATCATGGCCCGCTCTCCCGTTTTATGCACCAGGCGTCGCACCAATATACCCTGTGAGATCAATAACAGCAGACCGATGGTCAGGAAAATATAGATCATCTGGGTCGGTGTGTATTGGAAGCGTTCCGCAGCCAGAAAAGTCAGGCTGAATTCGAGACCGCTGAAAGAGAGCATGAATATAAAATAGGCGAGATGAGTAAAGCGCTGTGGTCCGCCGGGGAGACTGAAAATGGTAAACAGACGTTTCCAGGGCGTGCGCGGGGAACTCTTCTGATTGCTGGCTTCCTGTACAGGCCTGGTTTCGGGAAGGCGATAGAAGGCCCAGACGAGGTTCAATATACTGAGGACGAATGCGATAATGGCAGCCCCAGAGAAAGGATTGATTCCAGGAAGGTTTGAGAGCCAGGAACCTTCTGCGGCGGGATTCCACTGGTATCCGATACTCCCCAATGCGGGTCCGAAGAGGAAGCCTACGCCAAATGCGATACCGACCAACGCCATCCCGCCTGATCTTTTAGAGCGGGGTGTCAGGTCTGCCACCGCAGCAGTGGCGACGGAGAGGTTTCCTGCCATCATGCCTCCGATCAGTCGCGAAAGCAACAGACACTCAAAAGAACCGCTGAATATCCATAACAGGTAGGAGAGAGCGGTACCTGACATGGTGAGCAGCAGAATTCTTCTTCTGCCAACCCGATCGGACAGGCTGCCCCAGAATGGAGCCGAGAAGAATTGCAGCAATGCATAGATGGAGCCGAGAAAGCCGCCAAATAATACCGCGGTGAGGTTACCTTCAGACAGGCTTTGAGTGGGGTTGAAGCCGATGCTGTGCAACACGTCGTGCAGTATGCCGCTTTCCGCTTGCCCGAAATAGTATTCGAGCATTCCCGGGTAGAGGGGGAAGATGATCGAAAAACCGACGAGATCTATGAACAGAGTAAGCAGCACCACCCCGATCTGTGAACGATGGGAGTTGTTGGATGGAGACGAACTCATGTTGCCTGCGAGGATCCCTTGTGAGACTGGTTGAGGAAGCCCTTTCTCAGTGCAACGGCCACGTTGGGAGGAACGAATCGTTCTATATCGTCGGTATAGACCGAGACATTGCGAATGAGGGAGGAGCTTAAATAGAAAAATTCTTCGCGTGGCATGAGAAACAGAGTTTCCAGATTTGCATTCAGATGACGGTTCATGTGATTCATCTGGAATTCATATTCGAAGTCGGAGACTGCGCGCATGCCGCGAATCAATGCGATCGCTCCCTTGGCGCGGGCGTATTCAACCAATAGCCCGCTGAAATGATCGACTTCCGCATTGGGAAAGGAAACAATATTTTCCTGTATTAAGGCGACCCGCTCTTGCGTTGAGAAAAAGGGTTGTTTATGTTCACTGTCGGCTACGGCAATGATGACTTTATCGAATAGGCGACAGGCACGCATAAGAACATCCAAATGTCCTTTGGTGACTGGATCAAATGTGCCTGGGTAGATTGCGACGGTCATTTACATTGCCGATAAGGACTGAAACTGTTCTTCTGATCAATGTCAAAGTTAACGAGCTGATATGTCAATGCAACCACAGGTATGAATTTCCCGAATTTACTGACTCTGTCCAGAATACCATTGATGTTCCTGATCGTCGGCTGTCTGGTTTTAACATGGCGTGGGATGGCATCCGCTGCGTTGTTACTGTTTGTATTGGCGGCGGTCAGTGACTGGTTGGACGGTTGGTACGCGCGCAGACAGCGGATTGTTTCCGATTTTGGCAAGCTGATGGACGCGTTGGTGGACAAGATTCTGATGGTCGGTTTGTTCATTGCCTTTCTGTCGACTGGCATGCTCCCGCCGTGGGCGCTGTTTGGCGTATTGATCATTTTGTCCCGCGAATTTCTGATCACGGGATTGCGTCTGCTGGCTGGCGCCCGCGGGGTTGTGCTCGCTGCCGAGAAATCAGGCAAGATAAAGACCGTGCTGCAGATATTAGCTGCGGGTTTGCTGATTGTGGCGGAGGTGTTGCAGCGCGATGGTATTGGATTGGGAGGAGAACAAGAATGCTGGACATGGTGGGCGGAACAGGTGCGTTTGTGCGGTTGGGTGGCATTTATTGTTGCGGTTCTGCTGACCCTGGCATCGGGGATTGGCTATCTCTATAAATATCGGGAGTTGCTATTGGATTCGGGAGATCGTTCTTCCCGTTGATACCTTGAAGATTGGCATTATATCATGTTTCGACGCACAACCCTCTGGCCAGCCCTGCTACCCACATCGTGGATTATCAACCTGTCCACCTTGTTTCGCCTCGGATATTTGCGCCCCGCGCCTGGAACATGGGGATCTGTGGCGGGTTTGGTGTTCTATATCCTGGTGTTTCACTCGCTGTCACCTTTCCTGTATCTCTTTTGTCTGCTGTTTTGGACCTGGTTCGCCGTTGGCATTTGCGGTGAGGCGGAAGTCCGTCTGCAAAAGCGGGATCCGTCTGAAGTGATACTGGACGAGTTGATTGCGCTTCCATATTGTTTTATCGGTCTACAGGAGGTTCTGAGGGATGGAACCACATGGTTCTGGTCGTTGTTGGGATTGCTGCTGTTCCGCTTTTTCGATATTCTCAAACCCTTGGGAATTCACCGATTGCAAAAACTGCCTGGGGGAATCGGTGTGGTGGTCGACGACGTCGCCGCCGCCATTGCCAGTTGCATCGTTCTTCACATACTGGTGCGCTATCTGGGTCCTATACCGTTTTAATCGTGGTAGGGCGCTGGCTCTCCGATTCGGACCCGAGTTTCGTGAGGTGAAGAAACTCACGTGAAGCTGTACCAGTGTCTACTCTTGTGGGCTGTTTTTTGTTTGCAGGCTGGTGAAGTATTCGAGGTCTTCGTTGGTGTTGGCGGCAGTTGCGATCTCGACGGCTTCGTTGAGAATTCGTCTATAGGAGGGCTTGGACCATGGGACTTCGTCGACCAGCCAGCGGTAGAGTCGCAGGCTTTCTGCATGGGCATCCTGTTTGTGCAGATGACGGGCGACTTCGCGCACCAGGCCCGCCTGTTCGGGAAGCAGGTTGGCATCCGCAATGGAGTTTTGTAGCAAGGCAACGGTTTCAATGCCATCAGATTTTGGGAACATCTGCACCAGGCACCAGGCCAGAGGCAGGTGTGGCGTTTCCTGCAGGAAACGCATGCCGATTTCTTTTGCCTGTTTTGCCCGCCCTTCGCGCTGCAGGGCCTGAAACCGCCGAATCAACGCATATCCTTTGGACAGGGGCGAAGAGGGGGTATCCACGGCGTCACCGAGATTGGGACGGTACAGGGGATCTCCCAGCAGGATTCCCTGCCAGCTAAGGGCTGGCTGTGCGTAAAACGAGGCTTCCCCTGCGGAATTTCCCGCGAGAATGGCTTCGACAAACAGGTGTGGATGCAGCGAGAACCCCAGGGTGGGTTCGTAGACATTGCCCAGGGTGATGGCCGCTCCTTTCTGAATCAAACCTGCACACCAGTTGGCGGATGGATCACATAACTGGCTGGCGGAAAAACTGTGCAGATGAAAAGCCATAGCGCCAGGAGGAAACCGCAAAAAGGATTCAAGAAACGGCCCGTTTATATTTTCCGCGTACCAGCCAAAGTAGAAGAATGGCGCGTCGAATCGATCAATACCCTGAAAGGTTCCTTTTTCATTGCGCGCCACAACATCCCAACGGGCGTTTTGCAGGAGTTTGGCGGTTTCTTGCATCCAGTGGTTTCCCGTTGCATGTTTGCCTGTTATGTCCACATACGCACGGCCCCAGACTGGTTTGGCTTCTCCTTCCAGCGCGCGATCAACAAGGGACTTGGCCTCTGCAGCAGACCGGCCGGCCAGTCGCCCGACCTTGATTACGCTGCGCTCCAGTGCGGCAGGCGGGGTTTTGTTGTGAAATAAAGGATTTTTCAAGGGGCCTGTCGCATGCGATATGTCGATCAGCAATACGGACAGTTCGGAATCTACAGCGGCAGCATCTGTTTTGACAATAGGGGGAATGTTGCCTGGAGCCGACTGGCTGTGCGGACTCTTGGAGATTTTAAGAGGCACGCCGAATACCGTTACCAGATAGGAGATTTTATTGACTCTGGCCTGATAGCGTTTTCGTCCGTAGACATCCTCCTCATTGAGTGGGAGCGCTTCAATCCATCCCTGCTCAATCAGTTTTTCCATGAGTGGATTGTGAATGGTATGGGCGTATTCTTCCCAGGACAGGAATGCCTTGTCGGGCATCTTCAGGGATAGGATATTGGCCTCTGGGATATTGCGTTTTTGAGCATAATAACGGGCTACTTCCATGCTTTGCGGTGAATTGGCATTGGCCAGAATCACCACACGCTGGGGGTCTCCCATTAAAAATTGCAGCTTAAAAAAGGATGCAAAAAGCAGTAGGAAGAAAAATGCTCTATGAACGGTCATGTTGTGGGCGTAAGAATGTCATGCATCCTTAGTACACCGAGGCATGTGTTATTTTTATCAACAACAGGAAGCACATAAATTTTCTTTTGTTCCATGAGGGAAAGGGCCTCTCCAAGTCGTTGTTCTGGGGCAATGGTCGTTGGATTGCGGGTCATGATGTCCGCTGCGGCAGATTCCAGATTGCTGGAACGAGTCAGAAAACGGCGGATATCACCATCTGTGAGAATCCCCAATAACTGGTTTTCAGGGGAGCAGATGCAGACCAATCCGAGATTCGGACGTGTCATTTCAATGACCACCTGGCGAATGGTTGCCTGGGCATGGACCCTCGGCAGTTCATCTCCCGCGTGCATGGCCTCGCGCGCGGTAAGCAGCAGGTTGCGTCCCAGTTGTCCAGCGGGATGAACCAATGAAAAATCATCGGGAGTGAAATTGCGCGCGTCCATCAGCACGGATGTCAGACAGTCGCCAATGGCGAGCGCGCACAGGCAACTGGCCATTGGAGCGAGATTATGGGGAGACCCTTCACTGGGGACTCCCGCGTCAAGCACGACGTTCA
>CAZYDZ010000115.1:1964-7208 GCA_964646535.1 uncultured Opitutaceae bacterium | reverse complement strand
CTGGGTGGAAAAATCGATGTACGGCAAGACCTACATGGGTATTGAACGAAGCACCTTTATTATTGGTCAGGATTTGAAAGTCCTGAAAGCCTACCGCAAGGTCAAACCAGACAACCACTCCGCAGAACTGCAGGAATACTTCAACCACTGACCCCTACACAGTAAAATGTCCTCCATAGATGGCTCCAGCTTGAACATTCGGGAACTCGATACCATACTTGTCACCAAGGAACAAATTGAACAGCGCGTACAGCAACTCGGTGCTGTAATCTCTAATCTTTACGGTAACGAGGAGGTCACGCTGATTGCGATTATCAACGGCTCTTTCATCTTCACTGCCGATCTGATTCGCCATATCACCTCTCCCACCCGCCTGGACTCCATTCGTATATCCAGCTATCGGGACGATACGATTTCCAACGACGTCGAAATCATTGATACCATTCGGCTGAGCCTGTACAACCGTCACGTATTGATTATTGACGACATCCTTGACACGGGCAAAACCTTGAAAAAAGTAACGGACTTGCTTTTGGAGGAAGAGCCGTTATCCCTGCGCACCTGTGTCCTGCTCGACAAGAAAGGGCGCCGTGAAATCCATTTCGACGCGGATTTTGTAGGCTTTTCCATCCCTGATAAGTTTGTTGTCGGCTACGGCCTGGACTTCGCCGAACGCTATCGCAATCTTCCCTGCATCGGCGTGCTCAAGGCGGAATACCAGAACCCGCCACAGTGGGTGGACTGACCTCAGCGCGGCCTGCGTTTGATTTCCGCGCCCGGTTTACGGCTGGGCATGACCGTATCCTTGCGACGATGACGTCCTTCATTGGTGTAGCGGACTTCCTTGCCCACCAATTCAAACTCAATCGGACAACCAGCCAAATCAAACTCATGAATCAGTTTGTTTTGTAGGAACTTCTTATAGTTGTCCTCCAGCTTGCCTGCGCGATTACAGAACAGCTTGAAACGAAACGGCCGTGTTCCCGTTTGCACCGCATAAAAGATCTTGAATGCCTTGCCTTTGATGTAACGTGGACTGCGCTGGACTGTCCAGCGTTCCAACGCCGCGTTTAAGGATGCGGTAGGGATGCGTGTATACTGCCTGCGATACAGTTCGCGCGCTATTTTCAATATGCGTGTGAGCTGGAAGTTCTCCATCGCAGAGACAAACAACACGGGTGAATCGGGAAGAAAAAACAATTGCTCGCGCAGGGACTCTTCGAATGCCGCACGAAATGAAGGCTCATCCTCGTACCCTTCCACCCCTTCGCCGCGCTCAAACAGGTTTTTCACATAGTCCCACTTGTTGACGATCACCGCCAAGGCACGGCCTTTGGCAATAGCATTACCGCCTATCTGCTTCTCTATACGTCCCGGGCCTTCCTTCGCATCCACCACCATGAATACCACGTCCGCTTCTTCGATTGCCTCGTTGGAGCGAACCGTGGAAAAGAAATCCACAGATGATGTGATGCGCGACGGGATACGATAACCCGCGGTGTCCAACAGTGTAAACTTCCAGGTCTTACCATTGGATTTCTCCACTTCAAAGTCCTGGCGTATGGTGTCTCGGGTGGTTCCTGGAATGGAACTGACAATCATGCGATCCGTGCGCAACACCGCATTGGAAAGTGATGACTTGCCGACATTCGGCTTGCCAATAAAACAGATGCGCACACGCGCCTCCTCCAACGCATCCTCATCATTCGCATCGATCTCTTCCTGCCCTGGCGACGTGCGACTGACAAGAAACTCGTCAATGCTGTCCCATAGATCATCCATGCCCAATCCGTGTTCCGCCGAAACGGCCACAGTCTGCCCGAATCCCATGCTGTAAAAATCGGCCAGATTACTCTCGTGAACAAGAGCATCCGACTTGTTGACCACCAGGACCACCTGTTTGCCATTCTTGCGCAGGCGCTCCGCGATTTCCTGGTCCAATCCTGTCAATCCCTCCTTGCCGTCTACCATGAACAGCACCAAATCCGCCATTGCCACGGCAAACTCCACCTGCAGTTCGCTTGCGTCGACGATTTCCTGAAAGTCGGGATTTGTCTTCAAGCCGAGCCCTCCTGTATCCAACAGGATAAAACGTCCCTCCACTTCCGCGCTGTTGAGATCACGGGTCACCCCAGGCATATCGTGAACAATAGCGACACGACGCCCGACAAGGCGGTTAAACATACGGCTTTTACCCACATTGGGGCGGCCTACCAGAACAATTTGCGGCAAAAGACTCATGAGGACGATTTTGAAACGGCGGGCTCTTTGACAGAAAGGTTTTCCAGGAACAGTTCCATGCGGTCACAGGCAACCAGGATCTTTTCGTATGCCGTACTGAAACTACAGCGAACAAATCCTTTGCCCTGCGGACCAAATGCCACACCTGGCACTACAGCAACATTCTGTTCCTTCAACAGACAATGGGCAAACTCGGTCTCATTAATTCCCGTGCTCGCAATGGATGGGAACGCATAAAAGCTCCCGCGCGGCAGATGGCAGCGCAACCCCATCTGATTCAGTCGCTCCACAAACATATCGCGGCGGCGGCCGTATTGATCGCGCATGCGCAACATGCTCTCCTCGCCATTTTCCAATGCCTCCACCGCTGCCTCCTGGCTCAGAATGGGAGCGCACAACATACTGTACTGATGCACCTTCATCATCGCCTCAATCAACTCTGCTGGTCCACAGGCATAACCAATGCGAAATCCTGTCATGGCAAACGCCTTGGAGAATCCGTGCAGGAATACGGAACGCTCTTTCATGCCTGGCAGAGACGTAATGCTGACATGCTTCCCTTCAAAGGTCAGCTCCGAATAAATTTCATCACTGACCACCAGCAAATCCTTTTCAACCGCGAAACGGGCAATTTTCTGTAGCTGTTCCAAATCCACCGTTCCCCCTGTCGGATTGGTGGGAAAATTCAGCAGCAAAGCCTTGCATCCAGGCTCCCAGACCGCTTCCAACTGTTCCACAGTAAGGGCAAAGTCATTCTCAGGAAGTGTTGGTACGGCGACAGGAACCCCGTGTGCCAGAGCAATACCAGGCATATAGGAAACATAGCAGGGTTGATGATACATCACCTTGTCACCCGGATTGATGATTGCGCGCAACAGAATATCCAATGCCTCCGAAACCCCAACTGTCACCAGAATCTCGTTTTCAGGATTATAGGATACCTCAAACACGCGCTCCACATAGCGACTGATGCTTTTGCGTAAACGCGGCGTTCCCAGGTTCGATGTATAACTGGTCTTGCCCTTTTCCAACGCATACACCGCAGCTTCGCGGATATGCCAGGGAGTCACGAAATCGGGCTCACCAATACCGAGTGAGACGACATCGTCCATCTTGGACACCAGTTCAAAAAAATCACGAATTCCCGAACGGGGCAAACCGCGCAAATGGCCTGCAATATAATCAGATGGCTTCATACATTATGGGCTTACCGTAGGACGGTCACTCTGTTCCTCACGAGTCGGCAACAGGAACCCCTGCTCTTTGTACGCACGCAGCATAAAATGCGTGGCCGTGCTTAATACTCCCTGAATGGTAGACAACCGTTCGGACACAAAACGGGCAATCTGATGAAGGCTCTTGCCATTGGCCATTATCAGCAAATCGTAACCGCCAGACATCAGATAACACGAATCCACTTCCTCAAACTGGGCAATCCGATTCGCCAAACGATCAAAGCCGCCGCCGCGCTCAGGGCTGATACGCACCTCAATGACTGCGCGTACCTTTTGTGATTCCCATGTATCAGGATGCAGGATCGGGCGCCAGCCAAGCAAAATCCGCTCCTGCTTCAAACGCTCCATTTCCCTATCCAGCTCCTCTGGAGACAACTGCAGGATTTTTCTCAATTCCGACGGACCGAGTGATTCTCCGTCCATTAAAAGCTCTATTATTTTTTCCATAGTTTTGTTTGTTTTACCTGATCCCGTAACCCTCTTGCAAGACTCCGCCCCATCTTCCGCATATTTTCCATAGTACGCCGGGCATGGAGAAAAATGCCCGCTCCCCATTCTGTCACCCCGTACAACCACAAAAAAGCCCCTCCACTTTCGGAGGGGCCCACCTTAAAGATTCTGGGAGAAACGTTTACTTGCCTACTGGCTTTTCAACAGTTTCGGAACCTTTGTCCTTGGCTTTGCCTCCGGAACAGCAGGATGTTCCGCACGCGTACGCGGCGGTGAATCCCAGAGTGGCAATCGCTACAGTGATAATCAGGAACTTTTTCATAGTTATTATACAGATGATTGTGAATATTGATTCAAATACTCCAGATATCTTTTTAGGACAATCTATTCCCGAATTTCTGCAAAAAATCCGTTATTCGCAAGAACAAAAAGAAAAACAGTGGTCAGGGAAGCATATTTCACGACCTGCGAATATCCATTGAAGATCGCGTATCCCATTACGGTCAGCTTCCCAACTTGGCCGGACCTACCCAGGGAGAGCCATCGATACCTGCTTGAAACCGGCGACATTCATGCCGGCGGCTCTACTGCACAATCTTGCCTGAATTGAGTACAATCCCTTTAAGGCGCATTTCCAGCGCCCGCGGATTGGGGCAATGCTCCATCGCGACACTTCTGGTGATTTTGGCTTCATTGACCAACTTGTGAAAGTTTGCCGTAAAGGAAAAACTGCCGTCTTCACCCGCATCCTCCAACAAATCCATCACCTTCCCCATGCTGCCCTCCCGTACCAACTGCCTGGAAGCGGGTCCCGGTTTGAACAGTTCCATCACGGGAACCAAACCACTGTTCAGGCCCGGAATCAGTTTTTGAGCCACAATACCGCGCAAATTATCCGCAAGACGCCGTAAAACCACGGGGTGGTAGGATGCATCATAAAATTCGAGTATTCGCTCAATAGTCTGATAGGAGTTCGCCGCATGCGTGGTGGAAATCACCAGATGTCCCGTTTCCGCGGCCTGTAGCGCTACGCGAAACGTCTCCGCATCACGCAACTCGCCAATCATGATGATATCGGGATCCTGACGCAGGGCCGAACGCAATCCCAGCGGAAAATCCTCCGTATCGATACCGACTTCCCGCTGGGTGAACACGGACGCCTGATCTTCAAACAAATACTCAATGGGGTCTTCCAGGGTTATCACATGGTTATCGCGGGTCTGGTTCATATCCTGCAACAACGCAGCCAGAGTGGTACTCTTTCCACTGCCTGTTGCTCCACTCACCAGAATCAATCCCTGTGAAAACCCCATCAGTG
>CAZYDZ010000115.1:1187-1954 GCA_964646535.1 uncultured Opitutaceae bacterium | reverse complement strand
GCCACGGGCAACTGTAATTCCTCCAACGTCGGAATGCGAGACTTCACACGGCGCAGAGCCAATCCAGGCTCACTGCGCTCAAAAAACGCGTTTACACGGAAACGTCCGAATTTTGGATGGAGCAGCGCAAAATCCTTCTGCAAATGTCCCTCCATGTGCTGATCCCCAGGCTGCTGTTTCTCCAAATACGACATAATGGACAACACCTGTTCGCGAGTGATACTCTCCATTTCCACCACCTGTAACTGACTGTTAACTCGCAAAATAGCCGACCTCCCTGCGCGGATATGAATATCGCTTGCATCATTCTCCACCGCCAACTCCAACACACTGTCCAAAACGTCAATAGCATCCATAGCCATCTTAAAAACATGAATACCCTTCAGGGACAATCGTAAAAGCCGACAAAAAAACCTTTGTATTTTTTCCTTTTCAAGTGGACAGTATACGAGGAAACATTTGACCTTGATTAGAACAGACCATCTTTTCCCTATTAAACGATCATCCGGTTCCCTGGCATATGAGTACTAAGTTTCACGGCGTTTATACCGCACTTGTCACACCTTTCCAGAATGGCAAGGTCGATTTCCCATCTCTGGAAAAACTGGTTCACTGGCAAATCGAACAAGGCATTTCGGGACTGGTCCCTGTTGGCACCACGGGTGAAAGCCCGACCCTGGACTACGACGAACATCTGGAAGTCATTCGCACCGTCGTCCGTATCGCCAACGGACGAGTGCCCGTACCTGCGTAGACGGGCACTCGTC
>CAZYDZ010000115.1:0-1177 GCA_964646535.1 uncultured Opitutaceae bacterium | reverse complement strand
TACGCAGGTACGGGCTCCAACAGTACCGACGAAGCCGTCATGCTCACCCGCGAATCCGACAAAATCGGCGCCGACGGAGTTCTGGTGGTTACCCCCTATTACAACAAGCCCACCCAGGAAGGCCTGTTCCAACATTATTCGACTTTGGCCAAAGTCACCGCAAAGCCAATCCTGCTCTATTCCATTCCTTCCCGCTGCATGATCGAGATTCATGTGGATACGGCTGCGCGCCTGTACGAGGCGCATCCGCATGTCTGCTGTATCAAGGAAGCGGGAGGCAGTGTGGATCGGGTCAGTCGTTTGCGCCAGAAACTAGGTGACGACTATAGTATTCTTAGTGGCGACGACAGCTTGACGCTACCGTTCCTCTCAGTCGGAGCCACGGGCATAATCAGCGTCGCATCCAATCTGGTCATTCTTCCCCTGCAGGAAATGGTAAAGGCCTTTTTCGCAGGCGACCATTTGCTGGCGCGTCAGATCCACCGGAAGTATTATCCGCTCTTCCGCGATCTTTTCGTGGAACCCAATCCCGTTCCTGTTAAGCACATATTGCACCAAACGGGCATGATTGCCTCTGCGGAGGTGCGCCTGCCATTGACCCATCTGGATTCAGCCAATGAATCCTTGATGAACCAATTGATTGAAATGATCCGCTCATGAGTTCATTAAAGATTGCCGTAATCGGGGCCAAGGGCCGCATGGGCCAGGCCATCATCCAGGCCGTACAGAACAATAGCGACGTCGTTCACTCGGCGCTGGACGCGGGTGATGACCTGCCGGCAGGACTGAAGGGAGCCGACGTGGCAATTGATTTCAGCAACTGGCAGGCTACACTCCCCCTGGTGGAAGCGGCGCGCTCTACCTCGGTTCCGTTGGTCATTGGAACCACAGGGCACACGCAGGAACTGCGCCAACAAATTGAACAAAAACTTGCGGATCATTTCACGGTATGGGCTGGAAATTTTTCTGTCGGGGTGAATCTGCTGTTCTACCTGACTCGCATTGCTTCGGATATTCTCGGCAATGATTACGGCGCCGAACTGGTTGAAATGCACCATCGCCACAAACAGGATGCTCCCAGCGGTACAGCCGAACGGTTGTTGGAAATCTTATTGGAGTCCCGCAAGGCTGACCGCAATCAACTGCGTCATGGGCGACAGGGAATCACTGGAGCGCG
>CAZYDZ010000114.1:0-7367 GCA_964646535.1 uncultured Opitutaceae bacterium | reverse complement strand
AGTTTAAGAGGGTTATCGCTGATTTTCCTTGTAGGAGGGGCTTTACGCCCCGACCCGAAATTATGCATGCTGAGCTGGTCGGGGCGTAAAGCCCCTCCTACAGTGTGTTGATGCGGATATCCGAGCCAACAGGCTTTCTTTACGGCCCACTTGGAGATCGGGCTCTACACACAGAAAACCAGCGATTATGTTCCTAAACTAGCGATATTCGAGGCGGACGTAGAGGAAGGAGATCTCTCATGGGAGGAGCGAAGGCCTAACTACGCAAGTGGGCCAGGTTAAGGGAATCGGGGCAGATAGAGCTTGCAGTTGGATGTTGCTGGTGCATCCTCGATTAATAAGAATAATACGCCGGTTGAAATGCTGAATGAATGGACATGACAAGGGTAAAAGAGGAGGAGGCGAGTAAATATGCAGTTTGCTTTACACAAAGATAAGCAGGTACTGTCCCTTGCAGGTTCCTTTTCACTGAAAGCGGGTATTCCTTCAGAGAATGCCTTCCTGAGTGACCTGCGTCAGATGGAGATTCCGTCTGACTGTCGTTCATTGCGTGTGAATTTGAGACAATTAGAGGGAGATCGGGAAGGAATGTTGATCGCTTGCCAGCGTATCCGCAATTATCTGACAGGGAAAAATATTCAACTCCAGTGGGAGGATGTGCCTGATTCCATTCGCTCCCTGTGGTTACTCGTTACCGAGAAGAGCCCTGCGGCACAATCGGGCAAGACATCGTCCAAACGCCAGTACCCTGGACAGGGACTGGTGGAGAAAGCCAAACAAGAGGGACGTGACTTTGCCCAGTTTGTCGGAATTCTGGAGATGGAGACATGGCGTATCCTGACAGGCAAAAGCCGTTTGCGCTGGGGGTACTTTGTACAGCGTTTTCGCGAGTGCAGTATGGATGCGCTGCCGATTGCTTCACTGATTGCTGTATTGATCGGCTTGATTCTCGCCTATATATCGGCAGTGCAGTTGGTCAAATTCGGCGCTTCCATCTACGTGGCGGATTTGGTTGGAGTGGCCATCGTGCGGGAAATGGGACCCGTGATGATTGCGATTATCATGGCAGGACGCACAGGCGCCGCATACGCTGCCGAAATCGGCAGTATGAAGGTGTCACAGGAAGTGGATGCCTTGGATGCCTTGGGTATTTCTGCCGCCGAGTATCTGGTGTTTCCGCGCTTGCTGGCGCTGAGCCTTGCCCTGCCTATGTTGATCTTGTACGGCAACGTACTGGGAGTACTCAGCGGCGGGATTGTTGCGAATGCGGCATTCGAGATTAACTTTGTCACCTATATCGGACGAGTGCGCGATGCCGTGTCGTTGACCAGTCTGTTTGGCGGTTTAATCAAGGGAGCCGTATTTGGTTTTCTCATCGGGTTTGCAGGTACCTGGAGGGGGATGCAATGTGGTTCCAGCTCTTCTGAAGTGGGGCGTGTGACTACCTCCGCTGTGGTGACTGCGATCACCTGGATTATCCTGGTCGATGCACTGTTTGCCGTGATGTTCAATCTCTATGGAATCTGGTAATTCATTGCAAACTCCGCCGCTGCCAATTGAGGTAAGGGATATCACCTGTGCCTACGGAGCCAACGTGATTTTGAGCGGGGTGAATTTCGAGGTGCATCCCAAGGAGATCGTCGCGATTATTGGAGGCAGTGGCTGCGGTAAAAGTACCCTGTTGCGCAATCTGATTGGCCTGCATATCCCGACGTCGGGGGATATCAGGTTTCACGGGAGGTCTCTGATGAATGCAACGGAAGAGGAGGCTAAGGAGATCATGCGTACATTCGGCATTGCCTTTCAGGATGGCGCACTCTGGAGTGATCTTACCGTGTTGGAAAACGTAATGTTTCCACTGCGCGAGTTTTCCGATTATCCAGACTGTGAAATCGAGGAAATGGCACGGCTGCGTCTTAGCTTTGTAGGATTGGGAGGAAGCGAAATGCGGATGCCGTCGGAGTTGTCGGGCGGAATGCGCAAGCGCGCCGCATTGGCCAGGGCGCTCGCAATGGATCCGAAGATTCTGTTTTTCGACGAGCCCTCCGCCGGTTTGGATCCCATTACCAGTGAGCGTTTGGATCGGCTGATTGTGGAAATCCGCGACAGTTTTGGTGCGTCTGTTGTGATTGTGACTCACGAACTGGCAAGTATTTTTAAAATTGCGGATCGGGCAGTGTTTTTGGATTCTGCAAAAAAGACCGTAGGCGCGATTGGCTCTATTCCCGAGTTGTTGGCCAGGGGGGATTATCCTGATCTGCAACTTTTCCTGACACGGGGCGAAGGCTTGTCAGCCAGGGGAACCCCCGTAACTCTCAAATCTGAATCTCCCGTATGAAGAAGAAACGTACAACATTTCTTGCCGGTTTGTTTACCGTGTGCGCATTGTTCCTGTTAATTGGCCTCTTGTATTTTCTTGGCAACATGAGCCTGTTTTCAAAAGGCAATCGCTACGTGATGTACTTTAACGAATCCGTAAACGGGCTGAATATCGGATCGCCGGTGAAATTACGGGGGGTGCCGATTGGGAGTGTGCAACTGATTCTGGTGGATACCAATCTGGAAGATGATTTACATTTGATACCGGTAGTGGTGGAAATTCTTCCAGAGCGGCTCAAGGGCATTGATGGAGAGAAGCTGGACTGGACGGACCCGCAGGAGATGGAAAAGCAGATTCATTACGGTTTAAGGGGAAAGCTGCAACAATTGAGTTTTATCACGGGACAGATCTACATTGAGTTGGATTATTTGAAGCCAGGATCTCGTTTCGCAGAGCCCCAATACCATCACTATGGACAAATTCATATTGTGGAGATTCCCACTGTGCCAAGCACTCTTGCGGAAATTTCCGAGGTGCTGGCGAGTTTGCGGGATAACCTGAAGAAAATTAACTTCAAGGCGATGGGTGATTCGGTCGCCCAGTTGTTGGATAACCTGAATGAGAATCTTGCAGGGGATCGTATCGGAACGGCATTTGCCGAAGCCAGTGCAGCGATAAAAGAGGTGAGGGAGATGATTGCCAAGCCCGAAATCCAAAAGTTCCTGGATGGCTTGGCGCCCACGCTGGAATCCATTCATTCCGTTTCAAAGAAAGTGGACGAAAAGATAGAGCCCTTGGAAGAGGAAATGATCAACTTTATCAAGAGACTCGAAAGTACGCTGAACAAGTTGAATCTGGTGATCGACGAAGTTGGGCAAGTGACTCAACCAGAGTCTGAAATCCGTATTGGGACCACGGAAGCACTGAAGTCAATGGCACAGGCTGCTGCGGCCCTGTCCCGTTTCCTGGATTTTCTGGATCGCAATCCTGACGCTCTTGTGAAGGGAAGAACCGACTGAAAGTCAATTTAACGAAAAAACAGATCTACGGTATGAAAAGAATACATTTTTGGATTGGTGTTTGGTGTGCAGCTGCTCTTCTTACAGGAGTGGGGTGTATCAATCTGAGCCCGAAGCAGGATACGACCCGTTTTTATGTGTTGAGCGTTCCTGCACCAGAGAAATCGGATGCAAAAACAAACGGTCTGGTGACTGGAGTGCGTTCTGTTCAAATGGATGAGTATCTCTCCCGTCCTGAGTTAACGCTAAGGATTGGGGATTCTCAGATTGAGCGTTTGTCGTTGTACCGTTGGGCCAGTACTCCCGCTGCACAGGTGCAGAAAGAGTTTCAACGTTGGTGTGAGCGTTATCAGCCAGATCGTGTATTTTATTTTCCTCCTTGGACGAATCGTCAGCCTATGGCGCTCGAACTCGCATGGAATGTGCGACGTATGGAGGGGGTTCAAAAGTCGGACGGATCATACGCAATCGTGGAAATGGGGTGGAGCTGGACGGTACCGGACAAGACACCCTCGTTCTTCAATGGAGAATGGATGGCCCCCTGGGATGACAACGATCCTGCAACCCTGGTGGATGCGCTGAGCGAGCTGTTGGGGCAGGCCTTCCATAAGATAATGGAGACAGGGGCTGTTTCCGTTCCGTAAACGGCAGCATCTGAGTACTGGTAGATTTTGAGATGCAGGAGCGGCTTTATGCCGCGACCAGAGGCCCTCGTCATGTTTGGGTCGCGGCATAAAGCCGCTCCTACAGGTTCGAAGGGAGACCGCAAAACTATATCCGGGAGAGCTTGCGATAGCACTTACCAGAACACGTACCAGGGTTTCTTTTTTTGTCCAATAGTCCTGACCCATTTCTGATATTCGGCAAGTATTCCGTCGTGGGCCTGCTGTAACTGAAGGTTGTGGGCCTCGGTCTGGAGAAGCTTCTCCTCCAGATATGCAATACGCTCCTTGTTCTTTTGTCGCTCCTCATGCAGTTGGTAGGCTTTTTGCACCTCTGCCAGCGTACTGTCGATTGATTGTGGCGCGTCAAGATCGATTTGATCCAGACCATCGATGCCCAATTCTATTTTGCGTTGCCAGTTTTTGCGGTAATAGTCGGGTAGCTCCTGCTGGGAAACAGGATGGTGTCCCCAGTTGACTACCTGGTATTGTTCCGACCATGCTGCCCACCAACCTTGTTCCTGGATTTCTCTCGAAAAACGTTCGTCCGCTGGCAAGGGCATTTCCCAGTCTTCGAGATTGTGAAAACGGATACCACGTGCCAATACGCATCGTCGGATCAGGCAACAGGTTGTGAGAGTGTGAATGGCGCGGTGTATCGTGATACCATTGCGCGTTTCCGTTTTATGCGCTTTTTCCGTCCATATTTCACCACTTTGTTGTTGCGGTATGGGGCCCAGGGGGGAGAGTTGTGCCACTTCGGGAAAGGCTTCCATGACGCTTGCAAAGTAGCTGTCCCACCCAGGCAAATACTGGTGATCGTTTTCGGCAATCAATATATATTCCCCCCTTGTTTGTTCCAGGGCGACATTGATGGATTCTCCGCCTCGATTGGTCTCTTGTGGAAAGTATCTGATTTGTGGATACCTGGAAGCCATCAATTCCAGCCAGGGGCGTGAAAAATCCTGTGAAGCATTATCGACAACGAAAATCTCACGGGCCTGGGGAACGGTTTGCAATAGTGACAACAGGGTGGTTCTGAGCAATGAGAACCGATTATGGTTCAGCAGAACGATGGAGAGATTTTGTTGAAAGGAGAGGTTCATGAATGGGCAGGGATCATCGTTGCCACCAACTGCGTTTGACTTTCTTTGCATTGCGTGCCTCAGCCAGTTGTGCGTGGCATTCCGTTAATTCCCTGGTGAGGCGCTCCTGTTCAATTTTGAGCAGTTTGATTTCGTGTTGCAGGGTTGGGATACTTAGCAGATCCCTTAGTGTGAGTGGGTCCCAGTAATTTTTCTGGATTGCCTGGCGGCTGTTCCATACATGGTCCGCCATTTCCGGTCGGTAGCCATCTCCAACCAGGTCCACATTGGCCAGTGGTATCGGATAGTACTGAAAAGTCTTGCGGTGCTGGATAAGCGCATTAACCAGAAATTCGTAATCTGCGACCACTCGCAGGTCTTCCCGATAAAAACCTAGTTCGCTGAAGAGAGAACGTTTCAATATCTGTACCTGATGGCATATCGTGTCGAGAATCAGGAAGAGCGCGGACAACTCTTCCTGATTTTCCTTGCGATATGCCGTTTCACCTTCCTTCCAAAAATAAACGTCCCCATATAGCAGATCGGCAGTAGGAGATTGACTGAAGATCATTTCAAGGGAGTTGGGTTGACGCAGCCAATCTCCCGAATTGAGAAAAAGTATATACTCTCCGTTGGCCTTACGTATGCCACGATTTTGTGCGGGATAGATTCCACCATCGGATTCACTGACCCATGAAGTGAGTGTGTCCGCGTGTTTTTGGATAACTTCCACACTGCCATCGGTGGAACCGCCGTCCAGCACATGGATTTCGAAGTCACGCCACGTCTGTTCTGTCACGCTGGTCAGTGTTCTTTCCAATCCGATGCGGTTGTTCAGATTGATGGTGATGATGGAGAGCTTGGGCATGGTGGACATGGCTCAGGTCTTTTCACCAGGGGTCATGGAAGAGACCGCGGGTTCCGTATCCTGCAGTTTTAGCAACGGCAGCAGATCGGTAAGGTCGGTTTGGGTGGACAGGCGGACTTCCAACGCCAGATCACTGAAATGCTTCCACTCTTCTTTCCAGGGAATCGTAATTTGCGGATCGGTCCCATAAACGAAAATCTTCCAGCGCGGCAGTTTTTCCAACAGCAATGCAGTACCCACCAGCTCCAGTTGATGGAAGCGGGGAAACGCATCGCTGTTCCACAACGGGGTCATGGTCAGCTCGCGGAACAGTAGGATTGATTCTATCGTGACAATCCCAGGGAAGTCTATCGGATCAAAACGCAGTCCATTGATTCCCTGGATATTGGTTAATGAGAATTTCAGGCGATAGAACTGGCCTGGCGTGATCTTGCGGTCAATGGTAAGGTCTTCCCTGAAACCATCTTGTAAAGAGTAATAGAGACGAGCCCGCAGGTCAATCTCGTGGCGATCAATGATCGTATTCAATCTTTCAATACGATGATGGGATTCTCTTGCATCAAGCTGAAGATTGTCCAGTTTTTGACCTAGCGAGAGCCAGAGATCGCCCAGTTGCGGGGGTAATGCCGTGTGTCCACCATATCCTGATGTGAACAGAATCTTTTGCAGGGCTTCGTGCAGATTAGACGAAGGCTCTATCGATTGCTTGTCCTTACGCTTCACTTGTAAGGCATGTGCGTCAGGACGCTTGAGGAACGGATGAATGCCATTCTGTAACTGTTGAATGGGATCCTTGATCCATTGAGCGGAAAAGACCAACAGGCTTTTATCGTGCTGTAGCGCTTCTGTGAGAGGGCTTTCAGGTAGCAGGAACAGTGTGTTGGAGTTCCTTGCGGATTGGATTAATGGCAATTGTTCCAACCCTGGCTGGGGCAGCCAGACCATTTCGGTCTGGTAGAGTAGATTTTGCCAGCTTTCCACATCGCGGATCAGCAGTTTTTCGCGGATGGCGGGATGGGGCGGGAGCTGTGCAAGCAGGTGGGCGCTTTGTGAGGCAAAGGACCAGGAGATGGCGGGGGACAGTCTGTGCGTATGTTGTTCCAGTTGGTCCAGGAATGGCTGAACATGACCAAATTCTTCCCGAATAAACAAGACACGCTTGAGTCTGTTTGGTTCGGATGAATGGGTTTCTTTATTTTCTTCCGTATCAGCCAGTGTCAGCAGGGGCAGATGAAGTCTGAATGTGGCGGTATTAGGAAATTGTCGTTGCCACCAGTTTTCCGTGATATCCTGTTGATACCAGGATTGGTTGACTAATGCGGGAACGGGCAAAGGCGTGTCCGCATCTGAAGGAGGCAGGACGTTCCAGCCCGCAATAGGAAGGGAGGGGAACCATGATCGCAGCCACGGCAA
>CAZYDZ010000113.1:0-7414 GCA_964646535.1 uncultured Opitutaceae bacterium | reverse complement strand
AGTAGAGGTGCCCCACCATACCCATGGCGAATATTGCGCAAAGCGAGCATGGGACATCACAAAGCGATGTGCGTCCCTGTGGCAATCCTGTATCTTCTTTATCGTTCGATCGCTTATTGATGCGTCTTAGCACGGGAAATCATTTCCCGAACTGACTTATTGTCGTTTATCGGGATAATATCCACTTCTGGGTGCTCTATCGAAAATACGCGGAATATTTCGTCAGCAAATGCCTGACCGATCATTTGAACGTCTGTAAAATCAAGAATTACAGTTTTAAAACGATCCAGACGTGTGAGTAGCCGCTTAGCTTGTGAGCGGGACACCAAAGAATCGTCTCCGTAACTTGCGAGAGCGATGGGAACCACGGTTTTCGAGAAGCTGAAATCATCATCAGAAGTGAATTGGTGGAAAACCTTACTGGTGGTTCTCGCGGTATGATTGGAGATCATCATGCTGACGGAGGTCCCCTGGGGTAATGGATTGGTTTGGAGAATCCAGTCTTCTTCCTCTGGAAATTGATGAGAGAAAAAAACTTCTCCAGAATAAATGGCAAAACGGTCAAACATTCGGGATGAGAAAAAGATGCCTTCGCCTGAATGACGTGCCGGATTCGTTGTAAACTTGCCTTTGGCCAGTTCCAATACAGCGTGTCGCTCATCCTGTAGTCTCATGGCGGATTGGATTTTTTTGAAAATCCCAATTCCGTTATCGTGTATTTTTATCGTGGTGGTTGCTGCATTTTTTGTTACCGAGATTGATACAAGGGTGGCTTCTGCGTGGTCTATGACGTTATTAAGCATTTCCGTGAAGCCATATTGTAGAATTTGCCGTACGTTTTCTGGTAGCTTGACTGCAAACGGGGAGATATCCTGATGCCATATTGCTCCTTCATCCAGGGTGGACGGCTCTTGATAGGTTTGGGTCCACTGTGTCAGTGGGACCAAATGATATTTTTTATTTCGGGTATTTCCGGTTCCACTAATGACACCCTCGGCAATGAGCCGTTGTAGATGATTACTCACTGCCTGTCGGGAGCATTTGAATTTTGTAGCCGTGATTCCCGCAATGTTCCCAGGATGCTTATCGAGGTTGGCAATGATAAATTTACGGATCTTTTCTCCCGGTCCATATACAGATTTCATAGAGATATTATTGTCAAGTTTTGTTTCATATATTGTCAAGTATATTTGCAAGTTGGATGTTGTTGCCGGGTGTCGATACAGGCCCAAATCAGGATATGCGAATATATGGGTACAGGTACTTGACAGGAAAGGAATTCCTGTAGGATATTGATTACCTATGGCTGATAAGGAAGACAGATATCCTGACAATGTTAAGGGAAAGTTCTACGTCGATGAACAGTGCATCGATTGTGATCTTTGTCGTGAGACTGCGCCCTCGTTTTTCACCAGAAATGACGATGGCGGACACTCCTATGTGTACAACCAACCAGAAACGGAAGATGATATCGCCCTGTGTATGGAGGCTTTGGAAGGGTGCCCTGTAGAGGCAATAGGAGAAGACGGGGACGAATAACGTTTCCGTCTGCGACTACGGAGTCAGGCGTGCAATAGGCTGGTATTATATCGATACCAGGGGTTCTTGTTTTGTCAGGAAGGGAGTAGCTGTTGCAGTTGGGAGAGGAGTTCGTTTCTGTCTATCGGCTTGAGCAAGTATCCATCGGCACCCAAGGTATGTCCAATGCCTCTTTCCTCCAACATAGTGGTCATCACGACAGGAATATGGGCTGTACGGGAATCCGCTTTCAATTGTTGCAGAACATCCCAGCCGCTCATGCCTGGCATCATGACATCCAGGAGGATCAGTGCAGGCTGTGCGTCCCTGGCGAGGCGCAGGGCTTCATCACCATGTCTGGCTGCAATCACCTGGTAGCCTTCCTTGTGCAATGTGCGCTGCAACAGTTCGCGCGCCGTATTGTCATCGTCCACCAGCAGCAGAGTGGTTCCTTTTTGGGTGGTAGGGACGAGCGGGCTGGTGGCTGTGGATGTTTCCTCCGCGTCTGGTTCCTTGGTTAGAGAAGGATCCAGGACAATCCGCGGCAATTGGATGGTGAAAGTGGAACCGACACCGATTTCGCTTTCCACATGTATGTCTCCTCCCATCAGACGGCAGAAATTGCGACTGAGCGCCAGCCCCAGTCCCGTACCGCCAAACCTTCTTTGTACCGTGGAGTCGGCCTGGGCAAACTCCTGGAACAGTTTCTGGAGTTGGGATTCGGCGAGACCAATGCCTGAGTCTTGTACCCGTATGGCAACGCGATCAGGTTGATCGGACTCGGTGAGCAGGGAGACCCGTATTTGAATACTGCCGTATTCGGTGAACTTGCAGGCATTGCTGACCAGATTGTAGAGGCATTGGCGAAGTTTCAGCGTATCCGCCTGCATGGTCAGGTTTTCCGGACAGGAAACGAGAATCTTATTGTGATTCTTTTGAGCGAGGGGAAGAGCGGTGGTTTCAATTTCCCGCAGCATCTCATCCAACTGAAACTCCTCCAGATGCAGCGTCATTTTACCCGCCTCAATCTTGGATAGATCCAGAATATCGCTGATTAGGGCGAGCAGGTGTTTTCCTGCCGTCTGGATCTTTTTCAAATCGGGAGTGAAACTCTCCAGCTCCATATCCTCTGCTTCCTCCATAAGCATTTCGCTGTATCCGATAATTGCATTCATCGGGGTGCGTAACTCATGGCTCATGTTGGCGAGGAAAGTACTTTTGGCGCGATTGGCTGATTCTGCCTGTTCCTTGGCAGATTCGAGATCCAAAGTGCGTGCCTGCACCATGTCTTCCAGATGCAGATTGATGGAAGTAAGACGTTCATCGCGAATTTCCAGTTCGTGCGCCATATTGGAGAACACCCGCGCCAGGGTTCCAAGTTCATCCCTGCGACTTTGCAGAGAGGATAGGTTTTCAGGTTGATAGGTATTGGCGGAGAGGGATTTGGCTGCCAGTGTCAGTTGGTGAACAGGCTGCGTAATTCTGCGCGCCATAAACACGGTGAGAATTACCCCGCCGAGCAGAACAAGAAGGGCGGTAACCACGGAGAGATTCATGTTCTGCGTGATTGCTTCCCTGACATGATCGGTAGTCATTGAGATCAGGGTGACGCCGCGCACGTCATCCCTCGACTGAAGGGGGGCGGCGACCAGGAAATCGTCTCCATCCACCCAGAACACAGGTTTTCTCTGTTCCAGTGCTGCTTGCAGACGTGAGATGGTTTCTGTTGGCAGAGGGGGACTTTGTTCCGTGTTTTCCACAGCTTCGGCCAGTGGCTGCAGATGGGAGTTGAATACCCGTATTTCATTGATGGTGGGGTCTTCCAGCAATTTTTCGATCAAATGGCTCAATTTGACTCGCTCCTGCATGTTCGAGAGGGAGGATGCCCGATAACCGACCTGGATAATACCTGGTTCGTCAATTCTGCTGACTCCCACGTATTTGTAGTAGACACCTTCCAGTTCGCGTGGCATTGCCTTCTGGCGCACAACGGTGGCCTCCCCTGTCAGCAGGGGCCAGAACTCGGAGGCCTGCGGTTGCAGTTGGGGGTCGGGAGAAAATTGAAAGGGAATGCGCTGACCATCTCTTGTGTACACAATGGATTTGCCCGTGCGGTCGGAAACTACAAATTCCTCCAATGTTGTCCGTTGCAGCAGGCCTTGCAACAGGTCTCCCAATTCGGGCGGAGGAGTCATGTGTTTGTTGGCCAGTGCAATCAGATGAGCCAGCAAGGTTGCCTGTATCTCCATCTGTTGGGCCAGATTTTCCTCAAATTCGGCTGGGATTCCCTCTACGAACTCAGCGGCCTGCCCTATCTGGAATGAGACCAATTCCGCATCATTGAGGGTCAGTTCAAGTACTGTGTTGCGGGCTGTCCACGTCAGCAAGCCCGCCACAAAGACGATGGCGAGAAACAGCAGGCCGAGAATGGTAAAGAGTAGCCTCTGTAAAAGACTCATGCGGCGAAACTAACAGAGGGTAGGGACAGGATACAATGTCGATTTCTACTCTTATTACGTCTCTACGCCGCGACTCGAACGGTTTGTGTGGTTTGGTCGAGGCATAAAGCCCCTCCTGCAGTTGTTCGTTTCAGTATCCCTCGGTGTCTGAAAGTCTGCCAAAGTCCGTCGGCTACAGCCCGCACGGTGGAGGGCTCTCCATTTCAGATCAAAAATGTACCAGTACCGGGTGGATGAGCGGGGTTGACGAATGCATGTCCATGAGCGATACTAAGACGATGATTCAGTTTTCTGAGAAAGCAGCGCAAGAAGTGGCACGCCTCCAGCGGGAAAATGCGGAGGAAGGTCAGTTGTTGCGTGTCTTTGTGGAGCCAGGTGGCTGTCCCGGGTTTGAATACGGTATGGCTTTCGATCACAAGGAGGGGGATCAACTGTTGGATTCCAGCGGGGTTGAATTTCTGGTGGATGAGGCCAGTTTGGTTTATTTACAGGATTGCAACATTGATTTTGACGATGGGTTGCACGGCAAGGGGTTTGAAATTCATAATCCGAACGCCCACAACACCTGTGGCTGCGGAAAATCATTTAATTAAATAGAAAAATGGGAATGAGCGCTGAGTCCGCAGAGGCGGGAATTTCCATTGTGGAGAGCCATTTTATTCGCGGTCGCAATATTTTGCTGTCCGAGGGTGACTTCACGCCGTTGTTTCAAGAATACCAGAAACAGGCAGAGGGAAGCGGGACGATCCCCGATGGACTTATTAGGAAAATTTTCCTGCAAGGACTGGCTGTGTTTGCACTTCACTGTTCTTCGAAACCCAGGAATCAGGTGTTTGGGTGGACCCTGAATTTGCGTGAACCTGCACTCAATCTTTTCTTTGGCGGGGATACGGAGCTGGATCAGGTGGTTGGGCGCTGGTTTACCGAAAACGTTGAGGTGGCCGGGCACAATCGCTTTTATCAGGAGGTGGCTGCACGAAAAAAGGAAGTACAACGCAGCTTTGTACCCTTTCACGGGTATGATCTGTTACTGGCGGCGGAGACCTTTTATCAGCAGAGTGAACAGCGTCCTGCCCGTTTCTTCCAGGTTTCTGAAAATCGTTTCCTGATGTTGTCAGCCCATCCTGATTACGATGAGGAGTGGTTTGCAAGCTGTACACATGAATCCGTGCAGGGTATGAAAAAAAAGGAGACGCTGGTTTTTATGGAGCGCCGTCCTGTTCGCTGGCACTGTGGATGCAATCAGGATAAAATCCTGAGGATGCTGTTGCCTCTGTATAGGGAAGATCCCTGCGGGTTCATGGGAGGAGAGGAAGCCCTGACTATCCATTGTCCAAGGTGTGCCTCATGTTATCGGGTCAGTCGCGAGATGTTGGAGGCCGCCGACGATACTGTGAGTCGGTAAGTCATGCTACTAAGGCCCCGTTGTGTTTTAAAATACGGGGAAGTTGATTGCAGTTGGGCATGGAATATGCTTGAGTTTTTTCTTTTCGTCCGTCGCGCAGGTCATCATAATCATCTGCAAGGCAGATTATCCCTGTATGCTCAACTCCAAATAAATTGCAATTTTGAGGCTAAGTCTATTAATATCAATAATTCGTACTCCCTGCTATAGAGAGATGGCAGGGCTGAGTATTTTGTCTCTCCAAACGAACTTGTTCCATGTCTGAATACAGCAGTCGTAGACACTCCCCTTCGACGTTCTCATTGGGGGTCTGGCTCCTGGTTACCCTGTTGATTTTTATGGGAGGAGCTTTTGTGTCCTCACCACAGACCAAGGAGCAACAGGCGCCGATGGAGTTACACATGATTGTGGGGATCTCGGTAGTGCTGTTGTTACTGGTGTTGCGCTGGTTGCCGAAGACCCCTGTTGCCCGTCTGCTGTTCGTCTTTTTTGCCACCTATTTATCGTTTGTCTATTTTTATTGGCGGTTGACCTACACGTTGGAGTTCAAGGATCCGTTGAGCTTTGCCATTGCCTGTGTTCTGTTTGGTGCGGAGACCTACGGATTCATTATTCTGACACTGACGAATTTTGTGAATCTCTGTCCGCTGAACCGGCGCCCCTATCCGTTGCCCGAAGACCGCTCAGTGTGGCCGACCGTGGATGTGATGGTTCCCAGTTACAACGAGGATTCGGATATTCTGAAGGCAACCTTGCTGGCTGCGCTGCAAATGGACTATCCCAAGGAAAAGTTGAATGTCTTCCTGTTGGACGATGGAGGGACGGACCAGCGCTGCAACCATTCAGACTCGGAAATCGCAGAGCACGCCCGCACACGCCGTGCGGAATTGCAGGAGATGTGCCAGCGCTTTGGAGTGCATTACCTGGCACGGGAACGCAATGTACACGCGAAGGCAGGAAATCTGAACGCGGGGCTCCAGCACAGTAATGGTGATCTGGTGGTGGTTCTGGACGCCGACCATATTCCGACCACGGATTTTCTTGTGAATACCGTGGGTTGGTTTCTGAAGGATCCCAAAATGTTTCTGGTACAAACACCTCACTTTTTCTCCAATCCCGATCCGGTGGAGAAGAATTTGCAGACTTTCACGTTTATGCCGAGCGAGGGAGAAATGTTCTATCGGGCAACGCAGAAAGGGTTGGACTATTGGAACGGGTCCTTTTTCTGTGGTTCGGCGGCGGTACTGAGGCGTCGTTGTCTGGAAGAAGTAGGGGGATTTTCAGGACAGTCGATTACGGAAGATGCGGAAACCGCGCTAACCCTGCATGCGGCTGGCTACAACAGCGCTTTTATTGATTACCCGATGATTAACGGGTTAGCTCCTGAATCGCTGTCTGGTTTCGCGCAGCAACGCGTACGCTGGGCGACTGGAATGTTGCAGATATTCCTGCTGAAGAACCCGCTGTTTGTGTCGGGATTGAAGCTGGCGCAGCGTATCTGCTACCTGAGCAGTTGCTTCTTCTGGTTCTTCCCACTGGCGCGCATGATATTCCTGATTGCCCCTGTGTTTTTCCTGATTTTCGGGATGGAGATTTATGAAACCGACTCGGTTCGCTTCCTGATCTATGCGGGGCCCCACATTGCAGCGGTATTTCTGCTTTCAAACTATCTGTTTGGCCGTTTGCGCTGGACCTTCGTATCGGAAATTTACGAGATGATTCAGTCGTCGCACACCCTGCCTGCCATGTTCAAGACACTGTTCAACCCCCGTGCCCCCGTTTTCAAAGTGACTGCCAAGGGGGAAGTACTGGACCGCGACAGCATTTCTCCCTTTTCCAAGCCGTTTTACCTCCTCTTTATCATCAATGCGGTATGCGTGGTCATGGGTCTCTGGCGTATACTCACTGACTCCAAGCAGTTTGATCCATCCATCATTACCATGGTTTGGGCTGTTTTGAACTGTGTGTTGCTGTTTGCCTGCCTGGGGATCATGATTGAGCGCCGTCAACGCCGTGTCACACCGCGTATTCC
>CAZYDZ010000112.1:3936-7454 GCA_964646535.1 uncultured Opitutaceae bacterium | reverse complement strand
TGGAGCGTTACATCCAGCGCGCCAAGCATATCGAGGTGCAAATCATGGGAGACCGTCATGGGAACCTGATCCATTTGTACGAACGCGACTGTTCGGTACAGCGCCGTCACCAGAAAGTGATTGAGATTGCTCCTTCGGTCAGTCTCCCTGAGAAGATCCGTAAAGAGTTGTGCGATGCTGCCGTGCAACTGACCCGTGAGATCAATTACGATAACGCGGGCACTGTGGAATTTCTGGTGGATTGTGATACCCATGAGTGGTTTTTCATCGAAATGAATCCGCGTATCCAGGTGGAGCATACGGTGACGGAAATGATTACCGGGCTTGATCTGGTACGGGCTCAGATTCAGGTCGCAATGGGGCACAAACTCCACTCAGAGGCAATTGGTTTCCCAGGCCAAAAACAAGTGGCGCGCAACGGCTATGCCGTGCAGTGCCGTGTGACCACGGAAGATCCTGAAAATAAATTCACGCCAGATTACGGCAAAATCCTGAACTATCGTTCTGCTTCGGGATTGGGTATTCGTCTGGATGGCGCCATGGGGGATACAGGCAGCGTCATCACTCCGTTCTATGATTCCCTGCTGGTCAAGGTAACCTCTTTTGCGCCGAACTTTGAAATGGCGCTGCAGCGTATGGATCGCGCGCTGAGGGAATTCCGTATCCGCGGCGTGAAGACCAATATTCCGTTCCTGGAAAACGTCATTCATCATCAGGTTTTCAAATCAGGCGAGGCGACCACCACATTGATTGATACGACTCCCGAGTTGTTCCAGTTTACCCCGAAGCGCGACCGTGCGACACGCCTGCTCTCCTATTTGGGGGATATTATTGTAAACGGTAATCCCCATGTACAACTGGAGGGCGGACGTATTCCGACTTTCGACAAACCGCATGTACCCGTGAAGGATGACCTTGCTGCCCCCCGCAAAGGGACGCGCGATATCCTGTTGGAGAAAGGACCAGAGGGATTGGTTGAGTGGATTCGTAAGCAGAAGAAGCTGCTGATCACCGATACGACATTTCGCGATGCGCACCAAAGCCTGCTGGCAGCACGGTTGCGTACGTTTGATATGCTGCGAGTGGCGGATGCCGTGGCGCATCAGGCCAGTGGTCTGTTCAGCTTGGAGATGTGGGGCGGTGCGACGTTTGACACCTGTATGCGCTTCCTGCGCGAAGACCCGTTCCAACGTCTGCGTCAGTTGCGTGAGAGGATACCCAATATCTGTTTTCAGATGTTGCTGAGAGGGTCCAATGCAGTGGGCTATACCAATTATCCGGACAATGTCGTCAAGGAGTTCATCAAACATTCAGCGGCGGCGGGGATTGATATCTTCCGTATTTTCGACTCCCTGAATTATCTGCCCAACCTGAAAGTATCGATTGAAGCGGTGCGCAAATACACGGGATCGATTGCCGAAGGAGCAGTCTGCTACAGCGGGGATATTCTGGATACCAGACGTGACAAGTATTCGTTGCAGTACTACATTAAGCTGGCCAAGGAATTGGAGAAAATGGGAGCCCATATCCTGGCCATCAAGGATATGGCGGGATTGTGTCGCCCTTATGCGGCCCAGAAGCTGATCAAGGCATTGAAGCAGGAAGTGGGTATTCCCATTCATTTCCATACGCATGACAGCAGCGGCATTGCCGCGTCTTCCCTGATTACGGCGTCTGAGGCGGGAGTGGATATCGTGGATGCCGCGATATCGTCCATGTCGGGTTCCACCAGCCAGCCCAACCTGAACTCTTTGGTGGCCGCGCTGGACAATACGCCGCGCAGCACGGGTCTGGATCTACATGTGCTCAATCGTTTTTCCTTGTACTGGGAGGATGTCCGCTCGATATACAAGCCGTTTGATACCAGCCCGCCATTTGGCTCTGGTGAAGTGTATTACCACGAGATGCCTGGCGGCCAGTTCACGAATCTGAAGGAGCAGGCACGCGCTTTGGGGTTGCTGCACCGATGGACGGAAGTCGTGGATACCTATGCAAAGGTGAATCTGTTGTTTGGAGATATCATTAAGGTGACTCCGAGCAGCAAGGTGGTTGGCGATATGGCCATGTTCCTGATCACCCGCGGTATCAAACCAGAGGATGTTGTCAATCTGGATCCGGGCACGCCATTTCCCGCGTCGGTTATTGATATGATGTCGGGCGGGCTGGGCCAGCCGCCCGGAGGCTGGCCAAAAGCGGTCCAGAAGGCAATTCTTGGTGAGCGCAAGCCACTGAAGGGACGTCCTGGATCACACGCCAAGCCAATCGATCTGACACAGGAGCGCAAGCTGCTGGCAGCCACACTCAATCGGGAGCCTACGGATGATGAACTGTTCTGCCATTTGATGTATCCCGACGTTTACGCGGATTATGCGAAATTCCGTAAACAGCATGGAGATGTCAGTGTGCTTCCCAGCAGTACATTCCTGTACGGATTGCAACCAGGGGAGGAAATCGCTGTGGCGATTGAGGAAGGGAAGACCCTGATCCTGAAGTTGCTCTATGTCGGTGATCCTGATGAAAACGGGCAGCGTGCCATCACTTTTGAATTGAACGGACGTCCACGCGACACTTCAATCCTCGACAAGTCAGTAAAGTCTGAGAAGAAGGCACGGCCTCTGGCTGATCCAGGTGATCCTGCGCAGATTGGCGCGCCGATTCCAGGCATGGTTACGGCTCTCTCGGTTAGTGTGGGGCACAGTGTCAAGAAAGGGGAAAAATTGCTGACCTTGGAAGCGATGAAGATGCAGACCACGATTTACAGCTCCCTGAATGGGGTGGTCGAAGAGGTGCTGGTCAAAGTTGGCGATTCTGTTGAAAGCAAGGAGCTGATTGTTCGCCTGAAGGAAAAAAACTGATGCCCCGACGAAGCGCGACGGTATTCGGGTCGAGGCATAAAGCCCCTCCTACAGTGGGATGATACTGATTTCAAAGTGTACCACTGCTTGGTACACATACGCTGTTGCATGACCGATGTGGGCTGTGATACAACAGCGGAATGATTCGTTTTCTTCACACTCGTATCCGTGTCAGCAACCTGGAGGACTCCATTGCATTTTACGAAAAGCTGGGTTTTGTCCTGGCGCGGCGCAATGACAAGTCACCCGCTGGCAACCAACTGGCTTTTCTGGAGATACCTGGCAACGAGAGTTTTCTCGAACTCTGTTATTCTCCGGATTACAAGGTGCAGGTGCCTGAGGATTTGATGCACACGGCATTGGGTTATCCGAACCTGATTACCAAGTGTGACGAGCTGGAGAAGCAGGGAATTGAAATCTGGCCAGCCAACTGGCGCGAAAAGTTTTCCACAGGCAGCAAAATGGCCTTTGTGACCGATCCTGACGGCTATGAGGTGGAGCTGCTGGAGAACAAGTGATCGTGCCACGTTACCTGGCTGGCTTGCCTGTGAGACCGAACTGTTTCTTGATTTTGTAGTCCACGACGAAGGGCCCCATTGGTATGATGGAGCCGATCACGATTGCAGCGAACCATTTCCATTGCCAGCGGTGGTGGAGGGTCAG
>CAZYDZ010000112.1:2013-3926 GCA_964646535.1 uncultured Opitutaceae bacterium | reverse complement strand
CCAGAAAGAGAATTCCATGAATCATGCCGACGGTACTGACAGCCTCGGGCTGATCCGCGAGGTATTTCATGGGCATGGCAATAAAGAACAGTAGAAAACTGGAAATGGCCTCGGCAGTACCTACAATATAAAATAGCTGTAGCCTGGTATCTGGTTTGTTTTGCATATACGTTTTGTCAATGCAACAAAACATGCGGGGCACTGCAACGCACAAACCGTACAGGAGTAACTTTTATGATTTGTTTGTCGCGTGAATCGGCAGGATGAGTACAGGGCAGGTGGCCCGTTTGAGGATTCCCGTGCTGGTGCTTCCCAATAGCAGATCGTACATTGCGCTATGTCCGTGACTGCCCATCACAATTTGTTCCGCGGATATTCCAGCCGCCTCGTCGAGAATCGTTTCGACAATGTTTCCCTTTACGATTCTACCGATCACATGTCTGGCCCCTGCAATGCGCGCAATTTGTTCGAGTGTGCGCATTCCCTGTTCCGCCGCCCGCCACTTTTCTTCGATTTCCGTATCCACCAATGACGGAACACCGTACGCGGCAATCAGTAACGGAGGAGGGATGACGTGCAGCAGCATAACCCGCGCGCCAGTCAGTTGACCGTAGCGTCCTGCCTCTCTTGCCACTTGTTCGCCAGCCGAGGAAAAATCAACCGGTGCCAGAACCGTTTTCATGCCGATATTCTTACCGCGCCCGTTGTAGAGTGCAACGATTCGTTATCCTGTGCGGTGATCATGAAATCTGTTTATGGCTCAAATAACGAATCCTGACGGGGTGCAGGTTGTGAAGCAGAGGTCTTGTCTGTAGAAGGCGCGGGATGCAGGTGTCGGGGAGGACTGGAGACTTTGGAGGCGAGAAAGAATTCACGGTCGCGTACAATGCGATCGCATATTTCTTCCACGTGCATTTTCAGCCACAGGGAAGTACTGCTTTCCGGACGGTAGTCGGCGGGACCGTAGGCGTGGATGCGTGAGACCCGCAACAGACGGTCGGTTTGTGCGAATTCAGCGCGGTTGCCTGGATTGTATACCGCATAGGTTAACCCACCGTTGCGTTTGACCACGGAGAAGACGGGAATATCGCTTGGGCCGTCCGCGATATAGATCATATTGTCAAACGGGATGCGCCGATCTTCAGGCTTAACATCTGAATTGACGTCAATCGCAGGATTTTTGTTGGAACCCTTGTTAATTTCAAACAGGTAACGGGTTTTGGAAGTATTGTCGACAATAGTACCCATCTGGGCGACTTCCCGCTCTTCATCAAGAGGTAACTCCTTTTGCTCATCGAATCCTGGGGGGAGTGGATTTTCAATCAGCTCGCTGCCAAAAATACCTGCCACATACGGGGCGATGGCGCTGCCGCGAATCATTTGAGCGAGTCCTGTACTGATCACATAGTGTTCCAGCACGATATCGTGTTTCAGATATTCAGGTTTGCTGCGCGCGAGCGCCTTTAGATCGCTGAACAGACCAGGCAGACCCGGGTAAAACTCCAGCTCGCGCCCCAGTTCAAACAGCAATTTGTTGTTTAGCCCGCGCATGATCCCGTGTTTGACGTAAGTCAGCAGGTGGTTCAGATAAACGGTGTCCTCGGAGACTTTGGTGCCGCGGCGGGCATAGTATTCGGGAAGGGTATTCACTTCTTTCCAGAACCGTTGCTCATCAATCCCGTAGTAACGAAACAGGGGAGCCTGCATATAGCCAGGGATCAACGTTTTGTCGAAATCCCAGGCAATCGCTACCTTGTTCTGGTTGTGAAGCGTCCTGTTCATTAGGGCCATTTTCTCTCCGTTGCCAGTTTTGGCAATGAAGATGTTTGCAGAGATGAGAAGAAATCCTATTGAATATGACATTTGCAGACATGGAAAAGCTTCCCGACATCGCACCGTTTCGCCACCGTTAT
>CAZYDZ010000112.1:0-2003 GCA_964646535.1 uncultured Opitutaceae bacterium | reverse complement strand
CGCGCGTATGTCTGCACCCGATTTTTATCAGGATGCCCGTAAAGCCGCAGATTTGTCGCGCGAACATCAAAAGTTGCGCAGGCTGTTGAATCTCTACGAGGAATTGGTGCAAAAACGCCGTCAGTTACAGGAAAACGACGAGTTGCTGGCGGATTCATCGGCAGATGAGGAACTGTTGCAGATTGCCCGTGAGGAAGCTCCTGAATTGGAGGAACGGATTGATGTTCTGGAGAATGAAATCCTGCAGGAGATGATTCCACCCGATATGTCAGACTCCCGTAACACCGTGGTGGAAATCCGTGCGGGGGCGGGCGGCGACGAGGCCAGCCTGTTTGCCGCGGATTTGTATCGGATGTATCTGCGCTATGCCGAGAATGCGGGTTGGAAAGTGGAAACCATGAGTTCCCATCCGAGTGAGTGTGGAGGCATGAAAGAAATCATTTTCCTGGTGAGTGGCGAGGATGTGTACAAACATCTGAAATTTGAAAGCGGCGTACATCGGGTGCAGCGGGTGCCCGATACGGAATCGCAGGGGCGTATTCATACTTCAACGGTAACGGTGGCGGTATTGCCTGAAGCGGAAGAAGTCGATTTGCAGATATCCCCGGATGAACTGGAAATTTCCATTACGCGTGCCAGCGGACCTGGCGGACAGCATGTGAACACGACGGATTCCGCGGTACAGATATTGCATAAGCCGACAGGCATGATTGTTGTTTGTGCGGACGAGCGTTCCCAGTTGAAAAATCGGCTGAAGGCCATGACGATCCTGCGCAGTCGTTTGTTGCAGAAAAAAGAGGAGGAGGAACGCGCCAAGTATGCCGCACAGCGCAAGAGTCAGGTGGGAACAGGGGATCGCAGTGAGCGCATTCGCACATACAACTTTCCACAGAGCCGTTTGACGGATCATCGTATCGGATTGACCCTGCACTCGCTGTCACAGGTGATGGATGGGGAATTAGAGCCTTTGCTGGAAGCATTGCTCGCCGAGGACTATAAGCAAAAAATGGAAGAGATGCTTGAAAAACAGCGTTCTCCACAGGCTTCCTGATATTCCGGCATGCACACACTGCTGGAAATCCTTCGCAAAACCGAAACCTTTTTGGTCTCGAAAGGGGTGGAATCCGCCCGTTTGGAAACGGAGTTGCTGATGGCCTCCTGCCTCGGTCTGAAAAGATTGGATTTGTATTTGCAGCACGACCGCCTGTTGACGGAAAAAGAACTGGAACCGATGCGGGGATGGGTGGTACGGCGTGCGAAACGCGAGCCGTTACAGTATTTAACAGGATCCGTGGAGTTTGCGGATATCGTGTTGAAAACGGATTGCAGGGCCTTGATCCCACGTCCTGAAACGGAGCAACTGGTGGAAATACTACAACAACGGGCCGAGGTTCCCGCGACGATTCTGGATCTCGGTTGTGGTACGGGAGCCATTGGCCTGGCATTGGCACATCACTTTATAGGCAGCAAGGTGACACTGGTCGATCAATCACAGGATGCCCTCGATTTGGCGAAGGAAAATGCGCATACGAATCAATTGCAGGAGCGTGTGAGCCTGGTGCGGTCAGACTGGTTTCAAAATGTGAGTGGGCGTTATGACTGGATTGTTTCCAACCCGCCATACCTGACCGAGGAAGAGTGGAGCAGCGCGGAGCCTGAAGTCCGCGAGTATGAACCGCGTTCCGCACTGGTGGGAGGAGAATCAGGTTTGGATCCGTATCGGATATTGCTGTCGCAGGGAAGACAATATCTGAACCCCGGAGGATTGCTTGCCTTGGAGACGGGTATTGAGATGCATCCTGAGCTGGTTCAACTGGCAGAGCAGAATGGCTGGCAGTCTGTTCGATCCATGCAGGATCTGCATCAGCGCAATCGCTTCTTTCTGGCTGTTTCGCCCCAGTAATCATGCGTTGAATGGCTTTTCTGCTTGCGTTTGCAGACAGACTTTTGTTGTATCCCACTTTTACCTTATGGGGGTATAGCTCAGTTGGTTAGAGCGCTTG
>CAZYDZ010000111.1:0-7502 GCA_964646535.1 uncultured Opitutaceae bacterium | reverse complement strand
ATTGCCAGATGCTTTGATTTCGGTCGCCATGGTAATTTACAAATTAAAAACGATTAACAGATCGCGAGAGATATTACCAGAAATACTGACACAAAGCACACAATGTAAAGACTGGAAGGTGCCTCACTCGAGGCGCAAAGAAATTGCTATGCCCTGTAGGCGTCCCGACCTCGGGACGATACGAACGTGGTATGGGTCTGTTCGCGACATAAAGTCGCTCCTACAGTGGGAGGATCTTCGAACCTTCGCGTGAGTCTTTATCTGCGAAAATCCGCGAATCTGTGGTTAATGGTTTCCCCATAATCATGGGAACCCCTGTCGACCAAGGTCAGGAGCGGTCGAGCTGGCGCTTTTCCTTCACCTTGGTAGCCTGCTTGCCGACGCGATCACGCAGGTAGTAGAGACGAGAACGCATCACGACACTCTCGCGCTCGACTTCAATCTTGTCCACCAGAGGAGAATGCACTGGAAACACGCGCTCCACACCTTCTCCGTAAGAAATACGGCGTACGGTAAAGGTTTCATGGATACCGCTTCCCTTGCGAGCGATCACGATACCGGAAAACACCTGGATACGTTCTTTATCTCCTTCGCGGACACGCACGTGAACCTTCACGCCATCGCCCACCTTAAAGGGTATCACATCTTTCTTGAGCTGCTCGTTAACAATATTATCGATAGTCTGATTCATTTTTATCTTGTTGTTGAAATTCTAAAAGGTCTGGTCGAAGCGTACGGGTTCTCGCCTCGCGCTGCTTCTGACGCCAGACTGCAATCTCCCCATGGTTGCCCGAGAGTAGTACCGGAGGGACACTCCAGCCTCTATACGTTTCTGGACGGGTGTATTGAGGGAAGGTGAGGAGACTGTCAGAAAAGGAGTCCTGCGTCAAGGAGTTTTCATCACCCAACACTCCAGGAATGTGACGCGCGACACAGTCTGTCAGAACCGCTGCGGCCAGCGTCCCGTTGGTAAGAACATAATCTCCAATGGAGATTTCCTCATCCACCAAGTGATCCCTCACTCGCTGGTCCACTCCCTCATAGTGCCCACTCAGTAAAATCAAATGTTGCTGTACCGCCAACCTTCGCGCCACAGTGGTTTTCAAAGGAATCCCGTCGGGCGCCAGATAAATCACCTTGCATCCAGGGGTTTGCAATGACTCCACCGCTTCGAAAATCGGCTCAGGCTTCATCAACATGCCAGCCCCACCCCCAAAAGGCCGATCATCCGTCGTGCCGTGCTTGTCATGAGCCCAGTCGCGCAGGTTATGCACACATACCTGAATCAACCCGCGCTTGATTGCCCGTCCCAGCATGCTTTCCTGCACAAAGCCGTCCAGCATCCCTGGAAACAGTGTGAGGATATCAATCCTGAACGTGGATTTTCCGTTATCCGTCATGGCTGAGTCGGCCACACCGGATTCCATTCCGGCTCCCGCCGAATTCAGGCAGTTGCCGCAGTGACGGCGCGTGCCTTGCTGATCAGAGATTTAGCAGTATCCGTAGGCTTGGCGCCCACTTTCTGCCAGTGTTCGATGCGCTCAATGTTGAGCTGCAACTGATTGCTTGCTGCTTTCGGGCTGTATGTACCCAAAACCTCCACAAAACGTCCGTCGCGACGGGAAGTGGACTCGGCCACGACCAGACGGTATACAGGATTATGTGCAGAACCCTTGCGGGAGAGACGTATTTTAAGTGCCATGTTTCTTTGAAAAGGTTAAAAGGTGAAGATTTTAGCCCGATGGGTCAACAAGAAAAAAGCAAGCAGTCGTGGTTAGAGGAAATCACAGATGAACGCAGATTTTGTAGGAGCGAATCCCCTACTGTCTTACACGACCCCCATCGCGCAACGCATCCGGTGGATACAACACGATTTGCTCTTCTTTTTGCAATCCCCCCAGCACCTGGGCGGAAAACCCATTCTGTCGTCCAATCTCCACTCTTTTGGAATAAACCTTACCGTTTTTAACAACATAGGCCATCCAGTCATTGCCGCGGCGAAACAGCGCACCAACGGGAACCTGCAGCACATTTTCATCTTTCCAGGTGACAATCCGCGCCTCCACCCGATAGCGATCCCCGGGCTTTTGTCCATCAGGGAAAGGTTCCACAAAATCGACGCGAACCTTGACCCGCTGTTCTTCCACCCCCAGCGCCGACACTTTGGTAAACCCGCCTTTTTCCACCAGACTCACCCGTCCTTGTAACGGCCGATCGCCTCCCCATTGTTCGATCCACACCTCCGCACCAGGCTGGACTCCCACCGCATCGCTGGAAAGCAGTTCGATTTCCGCTTCGAGATCATCAGGATTGCCGACTTCCATAATAGGGGTGAGCGACGTCACCACACGGGCATTTTCCTCGAATACCTGCAACACATAACCCGATACGGGAGCGAGGATCGTCAGCTCCTTATCCTCAGCCCCGCTATTCTCTCCCTGCAACAAGGCCGCGCGGGCCTGCTCCACTTCAAACGAACCCACCTGTAGTGCAAATTCAGCCGCACTCACTTCCCGTTCGCGCACCTGAACCAGAATGGTTGCCGAATCCCACTCCTGTACGGCAATGGCTTGCGATTGGTAAAGTTTGTCCACTCTGGCAAAGTCCTTGCGGGCAAGTTCCAGCATGGATTTAGCCCGTTCCAACTCTTCCTGGCGCAGCTTCATTGCCGCTTCGGACACTCGCAATCGGGCCTGAGCCTGGGCGTGCGCGCGCACATCCAGAAATCCGCTCCCTTCTCCCCGCAGTGTGGCCAGCACAGTCTTACCCGCCTCAATTCGGTCTCCTGCGCGCAACGGAACCCGATTCAAAAAACCCGATACATGCGGCGTGATCACATAGCGGCTGCGAATCCGGGTTTTCCCCTCTTCCAGAACGGAAACAATCAGCGGACCCGTCGTCACATGCGCGGTAGTCACCAATACCGGCTGCGGCAGCAATCCCATGACCACCAGAATCACCAGTAACAACCCCATTGCCCACGGAATGATGCGGCGCAATTTTCCGTTTTTTCTCATTTTCATAGATGATCAATCACGAGCGCTCAATACGCCCAACATATCCAATTGATGTATGCGTTTGCTGACCAGAGCAAATGATAAACTCGACGATACCAGAATCACCAGTACTGACAACGCATAGGAATGGTTGGTCAGGATCAGGGGAAGGCGCACGGTCTCAGTATCAACCGCTCCTACAATCAGGGCTGCCAGTTTCCCTCCCAAATATAGACCAATTGGCAGTGCGAGCAGGGTCAGAATCACCAGTTCACCTATCAGGACCGCCGCCACCTCGCGCGGTTGAAATCCTACCACTCGCAATGTGGCCAGATCCCGATTGCGCTCAGACAGGGCGATTCGCGCGCTGTTGTACACAACGCCAAAGGAAACAATCACTGCAAACGATAAATAAATCACCTGGATCGTATCAATCATCTCTGCAGTGGTTTCCTCAAAACTGGCCCGCACATTCTCTGTCACGGAAAGAGTCGCCACCTGCGGCGCCTCCTTCACCGCCTGCAGGAATTCCTGCCAATACAGCGGATCCACTTGCAAATGAGCCCCGTTAACGACTTCTCCCTCCTGCATCAACTTGCGCAGCGAATGAATATTCATATAAGCCGCAATCCCCGCATAGTCGGTAATGGTCCCCGCAACCACGGTTTCCAATATCGGCCTCTTCCCCTCCTGTACTTCAATGCGCACAGAATCCCCTGACTTGAGGCCGAGCACCTCTGCCAGTTTGGCAGAAAGCAATACCCCTTCCACAGGTAGCAAGACTTCATTCCCCTCTGCGTCCAGCAAACGTTCCAGTCTGGTGTCTGGCAAAACACCCGTTACTGGAATTCGGCGCTGGGTATGCCCGTGTACCAGACGGGCAGGCACTGTGCGAAATGGTTCCGAGGCCATCACGCCCGGCAATCGGTCCATGGCAGTCCACGCGCCAAACGATGAGGGCTCCACCATACGCAATGTCACGTCGTGATGCTGCACCCTGCTCCACTGGAAATCCATGACATAGGCCACGCCTGAACGCACGGTACTCGGGATGATTGGAATCGCCGTAGCCAATGCCAGCCCCAGCATGGTAAACATGGCCTGCCAGGGCTTGCGCTCCAGATTGCGTACCGCCATCAGCAAGGAAGAGGAAATCCACTGGTGCAGTTTCAGTTTCTCCAGCAGGGAACGTCGAAATGCGGGCGGCGGTTCAGGACGCATCGCCTCCGCAGGCGGTAGTCGCACCGCCTGCCACACGGCGCCGGAAACGCCAGCCGCACAAACCAGAACCGCGCAACAAGCCCCTATAAGCATGGTATTCCAATCCGGATGAAACACCAGTTCTGGAAATTGAAAGAACCGGCGGTAGACCTCAGTTTCCATCTCCCCCAGCCACAAGCCCAATACCCCTCCGATGAGGCATCCAATGCAGACAATCACCAAGGCAAATTTCATGTAGTGCATGCCGATTGTTGCAGAGCTATACCCCAGTGCCTTGAGCTGGGCAATCTGTTCCCGTTGCAGGCGAATCAAACGGGCCATCGCCGCACTGGTCATGAATGTGGCGATGCTTAAAAACACCGCGGGAAACATCAAGGCCACTCCTCTCAGCAAATCAATCCGATCATTGAGCTGCTTTGCGGAAGGGTGTTCCTCGCGGTCATACGCAATCTGCCCGCCGTACGGCTTCAGCATGGTGTCCAGCATCGCCATTACACTCCGCGTATCCTCCCCTGGCGCCATTCGTACAAGCGCCTGATTAAACGAACCGTCCAGATCCAACGCCACTGCAAGCGGACGCTCATTCATCCAGAAGACACCGAAACGGTAATGGTCCGGGATCGCATGCCCTGGCCGCAATTCATAAACGAACTCGGGAGACAAAACAATTCCCACAATCTTCAACCGTTGCCGCGATCCGCGGATGATCGCATCCACGCTATTCCCTGGTTGAAAACCGTGCGCATTGGAAAAAGCTTCCCCGACCACCACCTCATCCCGGCTCCCTGGTTTCGGCATCCTGCCCTTGCGCAAGTGAAGTAGATTCAACTGTTGCGGACGGTCTTCAGGCAAAGAAAAAATCTCTCCGATCACTGGATCCACAACACCTGGAATATCCAACTTCATGAGACCGCGCACCCGGGTCTCCACCGCCGATACGCCCGGGATTTCCGCAAGACGGGAACGCAATGCCTTGGGAGCCCGCTTAAGGGACACAAAGACATCGGCAAATCGGTGATCCTGATAATAGCGATCCCTGCTGCTTTCCAAGGATATGACGAGGCCACGCGCCATGATCATCACAGCCAACCCGCACGCCATCACCAAAGCAATGGAAATCACCTGCCCCTTAATCGTGCCAAGATCCCGCAGCAGTTTCAGATCCAGTACTCGCATGGGAATATCCACACTACCATGCAAGCGAACTGACCGCACAGCGCGTGCGGTTCTGTCGTATTTCGGTGATTTTGCCATCCGACAGGTGGATCACACGGTCGGCCATATCGGCAATCACCGCATTATGCGTGATAATCACCACCAGTGTCCCAAAACTGCGGTTCACCTGTTCAATGGCTTCCAAAACGGTAATCCCCGTGCGCACATCCAAAGCGCCTGTCGGTTCATCACAGAGCAACACTTCCGGGCGCTTGGCAATCGCCCTCGCAATCGCCACACGCTGCTGTTGCCCTCCAGACATCTGTGAAGGAAAATGATCCATGCGGTCTTCCAGCCCCACCAGTGTCAGCGCTTCCTCAGGAGTCATCGGATCATACGCCAGTTCTGTGATTAACGAGACATTCTCACGGGCAGTCAGACTCGGGATCAAATTGTAAAATTGGAAAATAAAACCGACCGAGTCCCGCCGAAAACGAGTCAACTCCGCACTGTCCGCCTCAGTAAGGTCGCGCCCTTGATAGGTCAACGTGCCGTCGGTCGGCAAATCAAGCCCGCCAAGAATATTCAACAGCGTCGATTTCCCGCTGCCTGACGCCCCAAGCAACACCACCAGTTCCCCCCGATACAGGTCCAGATCCACCCCGTCCAGCGCCCGGACCTCCACCTCTCCCCCTGAATACACTTTCGTAATCCCCCGCGCATGAAACAGGGGCGCCCCTGCCAATACACCATCTGACGCTACCGACGTATGGGATGGTGTATCGGGCAGGGACATCATATTTCAAAAACTTATCCCTTTGGACGAATCATATCCATCGGATTCAATGCCTTGTCCAAGTCCGCCTCATTCATCAGTTTTTCACCGAGAACGATCTCACGCAAAGTCTTGTTTTCGGAAAATGCCTTCTTAGCCACGTATGCCGCCTTATCGTATCCGATATATGGATTCAATGCAGTGACCAGCATCAGGGAACGCTTGACCAGTTCCTCACAACGCTCGCGGTTGGGCTCGATACCCGCCACGCACTGGTCGGCAAACACACGGCTCCCCTGAGCCAGACAGTGAATCGATTCATGCAGGCTGTGGGCAATCAGAGGAATGGTAACATTGAGTTCAAAATGACCGTCGCGGCCTGACATCGCCACTACCTGGCTCAGTCCCTGCACATAAATGCCGACCTGGATCAGCATTTCACTCATCACAGGATTAACTTTACCGGGCATAATGGACGACCCGGGCTGTGTGGCTGGCAATAGCAATTCCCCGATGGCCGCACGCGGACCGCTACCAAGCAAACGAATGTCGTTGGCAACCTTGGTCAGGCTGGCTGCCACCGTGGACAGGATACCCGCCACTTCCACTGAGTCATCGCGGCCTCCCTGTGCCTCGAAATGATTATCCGCTTCACGAAATGCAATACCCGTCTTTTCCGAAAGGATACGGCAGACTTTACCTGGAAACTGCGGATGACAGTTAATTCCAGTCCCCACCGCGGTACCACCAATCGCAAGCTCCTCCATCAAGCCGATTGCGTGTTCCACTCGCTGACAAGCCTTGGCTGTTTGTGCGGCGTAACCCGAAAATTCCTGCCCGAGAGTGAGCGGGGTCGCATCCATCAGGTGCGTACGGCCAATTTTAACAATATCCTGCCAGGATTTGGCCTTGGTATCCAACGCTTGGTGCAGGTGCTGCAAGGCCGGTAGCAAGGTCTCCTTCAGGGCCACAGCCACACTGACGTGCAGGGTGGTCGGAATAATGTCGTTGGACGACTGCCCCATGTTACAGTCATCATTCGGATGAATGGCGGTCAGTTTCTGCTGTTTCGCATAATTCGCCAGCACCTCGTTGATATTCATGTTGGACGAGGTTCCTGAACCCGTCTGAAACACATCGACGGGAAAATGCTCCAGCAAACGGCCCGCGGCCACTTCCTCGGCCCCCGTACGCACGGCATCCGCCTTCTCTTTCGACAGACGCCCCAGTTCTTCATTAGCTGTCGCACAGGCCCATTTGACCAGCCCCAGTCCCTTGAGAAAACCGACTGGCATCGGACGGCCGCTGATCGGAAAATTCAGCACCGCACGCTGGGTGGAGGCCCCGTAAAGGGC
>CAZYDZ010000110.1:4852-7539 GCA_964646535.1 uncultured Opitutaceae bacterium | reverse complement strand
TATCGAAGTGCTTATTGCCAGGATACATCCAACTCACAAATTCCAGATTCAACCCGGGCCCGCCATTGGAATCTGCCCGGATGGTCGATAAGCCGGTCGGAATCGCATTGCCGTTTACCGCAAATAAATCCCCCAAGGCTACCGTTGTCACCTGCGTGGTACTGCCGAGAAATGCAACTTCTGCAGTGAGGGTCCCTTTTTCACCGACAAAAAAATCACCAAACGCAAGGTGTGTCCCGGATTTCAACTCGGCGCCACTCTCGATGTCCACCACCACACGGCCGTTTTCCACGATCAACTTGGTGGACACACCCGCCCAATCCGTCATATCGCCGGTCAGGATCAAATCCCCCGAACCTCTCTTAATCACCGAATGCGCCCAATCCGTACCGATGAGGCCCAAGGTCAGACCATGCCGACCGGTATCCAGAACCGATACACCGACATGCAGGGCCAACGGCACAAGGATCGTTTGCATGTACAAGCTGTTATTGTACACCCCTTGGTATTGACCGTTTTCTCCGGCGACCAGAATATAATCCCCATCGATAACATACTGCCCCGCATCGGCGCTGAACGTTAACGAACGCACACGCAAACCCGTAATATCATTGTAGGACAAATACTGATTCGCAGCTCCAAACACCAATAGTGTGTCTTCCCCTCCCACAGGAGTTCCCTCCAACCAATTGCCTGAAGTAGTCCAGGAATCATTAACCTCATTTCCTGTCCATGTATAGGTCTGTGCAGACATCACTACCGGAATGACAGCCCACAGGGAGCATATCATACCCAGCAAACGGCAGCGAGAACGTGTGGCACACGTCGTGTTAGGGGATTGAGTCTTCATAGGTGGTTATAAACTAATTCAAAAACAGAATAGAGGCAGATAGCCAACTGGCTTTACCCGCACAACTACCCAACGTTTATGACCGCTTCAGCCTTTTTAGAAGAATAAAACCCCTTGATGTCTTAAAACAAATGATCTATGTCCAAAAGGTATATATTTTTGCCATGACCAGCCCCGTTCTTTATTTACAGCGAGATCAATGGAACACCCTGCATGCATTCCTGAACTGGATCTGTCAGTATCATCACGGTACGGGAGTAGAGGAAACAAACAGCTATTCTCCACATTTTATCGCCATTTGGGTACTGAGCGGCAAAGTCCGCATTAGTATAAACAGCAAACTCAGTTGGACAGAAGGCAACGCAGGGGACTGGTTATTCCAACAGCCCAACAGATCTGTCACCTACATGATTCAAGCCAACACCACATTTATCAGTATTGGCTTCTCCATTGCCAGGCATGACGCCGCCACTTCTATTCGCCCACCAAGACAATTACTCTGGAAGAGCTCTGGACATCCTGAATTGGAAAAAAAGACCGAAGTGTTGCACCAAACCACACTGATACGGGAAAAGCAGAGAAAAGACCTTCAGTCTTTATACATTGAGACCAATATGGAAACCCATTTTCTCTACACCCATTTATTTTATGATTGGCTTGCCACCTGGATACGCTCCATGGACGACATCGGCCTTCACTGGCTGCCAGCCAACAAAACTCCTCCCATCGTAGTAGACACAATACAGCGAATGGAACAACACAAGGCAGATCAACCTTTTTCCCTGCCTGAACTTGCACAGAAAGCAGGGGTCAGTATTCGACAGCTAACACGCCTGTTTCAGCAATCATACGAGGTTTCCCCTAAAGAGTACTGGATGAAGATGAAGCTGCAAAAGGCAATCCATAATCTGCAAACCACAACAGATCATATAGACACAATTGCCACACGTTTCGCCTGTAAGCCCGTATGGTTTTATCGCTGGATCAAAAAAGAAACCGGAATGACTCCGCTGCAACTGCGTCGTAATACCACTTTCTGTCTTGCAGAAAAAAGTATGTAGGACAAGAACTTGACGTAATCCTGCTCACCACAATGACCCTGTCCTCTCATTCCCTTGAAGTACCACGTCGCTCGCGGCGGGTCGCTCGTTTTGAACGCCTTGGCTACGGATTGTTCCTGCACTGGGGGCTCTATTCCCAAATGAGACAGGGAGAATGGATTCAGCACACACGGGAAATTCCGTTGCAAGAGTATGGCAAACTAATGCACACCTTTACGGCGAAAGAATTCGATGCTTCTGCGCTCGCCCGTTTCGCCAAACAGAATGGTCTCCGCTACATCACACTTACAGCGCGTCACCACGAAGGGTTTTCTCTATATGACACACGGGGACTGAGTACCTTCGATTCGCTGCATGCACCCTCCAAACGGGATCTAGTAGCGGAATTTACAGAGGCCTGCCGAGCGGAAGGTATCATTCCCTTTCTTTACCATACCACGCTGGACTGGATATGGAACAGTGCGCGCTGTACGCAACAACAGTTTCACCAATACCTGGACTACCTACACCAATCCGTGGAATTGCTGTGCCGCCATTACGGCAAAATCGGTGGCTTCTGGTTCGATGGCAACTGGTCGAGAACGGACATTGACTGGAATGAAGACCGTCTCTACGCAATCATACGTCGCTACCAGCCGGATGCGATGATTATTGACAACACAGGGTTGAGCGCACGCGGTGCGGTAGGACATCCCGAACTGGACAGCACCACCTTTGAACGAGGGATTCCCGCCATGCCCAATCGACGCGGGTGGCCCAAGTACCTGGCTGGAGAG
>CAZYDZ010000110.1:0-4842 GCA_964646535.1 uncultured Opitutaceae bacterium | reverse complement strand
TGTGTGAAACCATGAACCATCACTGGGGAGTCGCCGCGCAGGATTTCAGTTACAAAAGCCCTGCTGAAATGATCGAACGCCTGTGCGCATGCCGAAAGGTCGGAGCCAACTTTCTCCTCAATACAGGACTTACCGCTACCGGTGCCATACCGGCTTACGAATCCGCGGTTCTGGAAAAAATCAGTGACTGGCTCTCTCTGCATGGTTCACTCCTATACGAAGGCAAACCCGTAGAAACGGTGAAATGCCGTGGTCGTGATTTCCTCCTGCAATGGAAGAAGCGATATTATTACTTTGCACATGACCTCACGCTTATTGGCAGCTCACACGTCGTCAATGCAGCCGAAGCAGACAAAACACCGCGCACACTGGATGGATTTACCAAAGCAGTGAAATCGGTACGCTGGCTGGATGACAAATCCCCTGTTCGCTTCAGTCAATCAACAGACTGTCAGATGCTGACGCTTGATTGCCACGGCTACCCCTACGGAAAGAATCTGGTGGTTCGCGTTGCGGAAATAAAAGTATAAAACAGCAACTCACTGTGAAAATCACTTTATTGGAATATCCAGCCTCCCCCTACTCACAATAGAAAATTGTAAACGGTTATTTTAGTCTCACTGCACCAGGCGCACCGCCTGTTGGATATCGTTACGAATACCATCCCAATCGCCATTGCGCACCTTATCCACAGCCACAAACCAGGAACCACCAACTGCCAGGACCTCCTTTAACGCGAGGTATTCCAACGCATTCATTGCCGTAATCCCTCCAGTCGGAATAAAGCCCAATTGCCAGTGTCCGTAAGGACCGATTAGCGCCTTCAATAATTTGATGCCCCCTATCGCCTCCGCAGGGAAAAACTTGAGATCGCGACAGCCCAATCCCACGGCTAATTCCACATCCGTCGGAGTCGCCACACCAGGGGTCATCGGAATGCCAATCTCGAAAGAAGTCTCCACCACCTTAGAATTTACCCCAGGTGAAATTGCAAAGGAAGCGCCGTAATCCCTGACCCGTTTCAACTGATCCGGGGATAAAACCGTGCCAGCGCCCAACAACACATCAGGATATTCCCTGGCCACTGCTTGCAACGCTTCCTCCGCTCCTGGAGTCCGCAGCGTAATTTCCAATAGGGGCAACCCACATTCCTGCAACAGTTCCGCCAGACGCAAGGCCTGCTCCGCGTTATCCAGTATTGCCACTGGAACCAATCGATGTCTTTTCAGGGCTTCTCGTATACTCATAATTTTCTTCTACTATTATTTTTCACTCATTTTTTATTGCCAAGGAAATTTTTATGGATTTTATGAAATTATGCTTTTGTCCACAATAGATCCCATCGCCAACCCCCCAATGTACGATTTCAGCGTACTTCGCCAATTGCGCAAACGGGAAAACTGGACCCTCGAACAATTGTCCAGCCAATCGGGGGTTTCCAGTGCGGTGATTTCCAAGCTGGAACGCAACCAGAGTACTGCGGAACTGGACACACTGTATCGTATTGCGCGTGTTTTTGGTCTGAGCGCGACCGAACTGATTGCCCTGGCCGAATCTCCATTGGCACACAAAACGAAGGCCCTCAGCTATCAGACTGGCGACTTTCAATTTCAGCGGGTGGACTATCGCAATCATCGCTGCTTTATGGCAAAGGCCAAGACTGGCGCCACCGCCTCGCGAGCGGAGATCCATGTGGATGACTATGAGACCTGCTGGGTAATAGAAGGGCAGTTACGCATTACCCTTCCCCATCAGTCCATTGTACTGAACGCAGGTGAGGCGATTCAGTTTGATGCGGCGCAGGAGCACCGCTACGAAGCCCTCAGCGACCTGACCATGATTCTGTTGCACCTGCGCAAAGGACTGCGCTTCTGACGGAATCGTCCTTGTTTGATCGATACCGATTATTTTCTGTAATCCATCATGATCCAGGCATCCACGCATCTTCGAATTCAAGATCTGGGGAAACCGCTGCAAAGGCTGTGGGAACTTTCAGGGGCCAAGATTGAACGCATTCGCGCCGAATATCCGAAAAACCTTGGATCCCCCGTTTTCACAGTTCGGGGAAAGTACACCACCCGCGGCTGGACTGAATGGACTCAGGGGTTTCAGTATGGATCGGCAATCCTGCAATTTGACGCTACGGGCGAACAGGCATTTCTCGAATACGGGCGGCAAGAAACCGTACAAAAGATGGCGCCGCACGTCAGCCATTTTGGGGTTCACGACCACGGATTCAATAACGTCAGCACCTATGGCAACCTGCGCCGCCTGATGCGTGACAACAAGATTCCCTTCAATGAATGGGAACTGCATTTCTACGAATTGGCGCTCAAAACTTCAGGGGCGGTACAGGCCAGACGCTGGACCACACTCCCTGACAACCTCGGTTATATTTATTCATTCAACGGACCACACAGTCTGTTTGTTGATACCCTGCGTACGTTGCGCGCACTTTCCGTGGCTCATATGCTCGGTCATGCTTACATGGGTGAACATGATGAGAAAATCAGCCTATGGAAGCGTGCGGTACAGCATGCTATTACAACTGCCAAATATTCGATTTTTTACGGAGAAGGCAGGGATTCCTATGATATGCGAGGCCGCACGGCACACGAAGCCGTATTCAATATCAATGACGGACATTTTCGCTGCCTCAATGCACAACAGGGATATACTGGTTTTTCCACATGGACACGAGGTCTTGCCTGGGCCATGTGCGGTTATGCGGAACAGCTTGAATTTCTGGAGACCCTCTCCGATGAAGAGTTTCACGAAGTAGGTGGCAAGAATCATGTGCGCGGGATCTTCCTGAAAGCCGCCACTGCTGTTTGTGATTTTTATCTCGAATATACACCCACCTGCGGCATTCCGTACTGGGACACTGGAGCGCCAAACCTGCACCACCTGGGTGATTATCTGAACCGACCCGCAGACCCGTACAATGAATGGGAACCTGTTGACTCCACCGCAGCAGCCATCGGCTCGCAAGGCCTGCTGCGCCTCGGACGGTATCTGCAAGCGAAGGGGAATGACGCCGAGGGGAAACGTTACTGGCAGGCAGGACTGCACATTGTAAACAATCTCCTACAGACCCCTTATCTGAGTGAACAGGAAGAACATCAAGGACTTCTGCTCCACTCCATTTACCACCGCCCCAACGGATGGGACTATATCCCTAATCAACAAAAAATTCCCTGTGGAGAATCCAGCATGTGGGGCGACTACCATCTGAGAGAGGTCGCTCTTTATTTGCACAGATTGATTCGGGGAGAATCCGAATACAACTTCTTCTCCTGATTTCATGAGAGACCTCTCACAACTCTGTATCCATACTATCACGACAAAGCCGTGGGATTTCTCCACGACCGTCAGGAAATTCTCCTCCGCAGGCGTGAAAGGAATCACAGTATGGAGGCAGGCGATTGAGGGACTTTCCCGATTAGAAGTGAAAAAGCAGATCCATGACAATGGTCTTACTCCTGTGGCGCTTTGTCGGGGAGGTTTTTTCCCTGCCGCCGATGCCGCAGGACGCGCGAAGGCCATTGAAGACAACCAACGCGCCATAGAGGAGGCTGCGGAAATCGGAGCCCCCCAAGTGGTATTGGTTTGCGGGGCCGTCCCTGGACAACCGTTGTCTGAATCGCGCAAACAGATCTCCGACGGGATTGCGGCCTGCCTGGATTTCGCAGCCCGGCATCGGGTGGAACTGGCAATCGAACCGCTGCATCCGATGTACGCTGCGGATCGATCCGCCATCAACACATTGAAATCTGCCAATGATCTCTGCCAGCAACTCAACTCCCCGTGGGTCGGCGTGGCGCTGGATGTCTACCACGTCTGGTGGGATCCCGACTTACAGTCTGAAATTCAACGTTGCGGAGAGAACGGCTGGCTGCGCGCATTCCATATCTGCGACTGGAAAACCACGACACTCGATATGCTCAATGACCGCGGACTAATGGGGGAAGGGTGCATCCCCATACGCCGGATACGCCGATGGGTGGAACAGGCAGGATTTCAGGGCTTCCGCGAAGTCGAAATCTTTTCCAACCACTACTGGGCGCAGGATCAGGATTCATTCCTGAAGCAAATCATCGAATCTTACCAACAATACGTCTAATATGTCCAATCAAGCCAAAATCCACCGAGTCGGGATCATCATGAACGGCGTCACAGGACGCATGGGCACCAATCAGCATTTACTCCGTTCCATCGCCGCAATACGCAAACAGGGAGGCGTAAAAGTCAGCCCTACCGAATTCATCATGCCCGATCCGATGCTGATCGGACGCAATCCCGTCAAACTGCAACAGCTTGCTGAACGGGCAGGAGTGGAAAAATGGTCCACCGATCTGGATGCTGCCCTCGCCAATCCCAACTACACCGTTTACTTTGATTCACAGATCACAGGGCGTCGTGTTGAATCTGTGAAAAAGGCCATCGCCGCAGGGAAACATATTTACTGCGAGAAGCCTACGGGAGCCACCACGGAAGAGGCCCTGGAACTCTATCGGCTAGCCACCCAGGCAGGCGTCAAAAACGGCGTTGTACAGGACAAACTCTGGTTGCCTGGCCTTCTCAAGCTCAAACGGCTGCAGGAACAAGGCTTCTTCGGCAAAATCCTCTCTGTTCGGGGAGAATTTGGCTATTGGGTCTTTGAAGGCGACAATATCCCAGCACAGAGACCCTCCTGGAATTATCGCAAGGAAGACGACGGCGGAATCATCGTCGACATGCTGTGTCACTGGCGCTATGTCCTCGACAATCTGTTCGGCAATGTCAAAGCCGTCAGTTGTCTGGGCGCCACTCATATCCAGGAACGCATTGATGAAGAGGGCA
>CAZYDZ010000109.1:0-7578 GCA_964646535.1 uncultured Opitutaceae bacterium | reverse complement strand
AGGAGAGCCACTACAGCCATCTGGTGAAGGTTTTCCACGGCATCAATGTCAGTCTGGATCGCGCCAGGGAACGGATTTGGCGCGAACAGGATACGCCGCGCAGCCGCATGGCCGGTTTTTTTGAGCCAATATCAAAGGCAATGGGTGAGATGGTCGACTGGCTGGTGAAGGGAGGCTATTATATCGGTTGTCTGCTGTTGTCGGTACTGGTGCTCATTGTGCTGTTAATCCTTGCGATATTGGAACAGGCGAGGTTGTTCCTGTTATATTTGGGCTATTCGATCACGCCGCTTTTAATCGGAGGCTTAACGGTTCCCCTGTTGCGCGGAGGTGTACGAATGGGAATTCAGAACCTGTTGGCCGTTTTATGTTGGCCCATAGGCTGGGTGGTCTGCTTTCTGGTCGGCAATGTCCTGGCGCAGAGGATCGTATTCGCATTTCAGGAGACGCCGCCGGCAAATCATCAGGAGTGGTATCATCCGTCTGTGTTGGCGGTACATATCTGGCGGGCATTTTATGAAGACAGACACGGTATGTTTTTTGGCGTTGCTTTGGGTGTATGCGTACTATCTGTGGGGTTATCACTCGGTATATGGTGGGTAAGCCGCAACCTGCATCTGGCGATAGCGGGCTACAGTGGTGTAGTCCTGAAATCGGTTGGTTCCAGCGCTCCTATGCAGGCAATGTCTGTCTCTACTGCGGGAGCTTATCGATGGGTGGCCCGCATGGTTCGCGATCGCGGCAACAGGCAGCGGACAATCGGGGGAGAAAAGCCTGTGACAAGCGCCAATGAAGGGGCTCCCGTGTCTGTTCCTCGCGGGGCGGCAAAGGTATCGTCATTGCCTGGATCACCAAGCGCTGTGAGAAATTCACCACTGATGGCCATGCAGTCAAAAGCAGCTTCCGTATCGAGGTTGAGGGGAATGCGTCGTTTCCAGACCAGAATACGCAATCGCAAATAAATGATCATGGTATACGAGAACAGGGACAAGGGAGTGTCGGCGGATACTAATATGTGGGAACCCCCGGGAGGAGGAACTTTCGCGGACAATGTGAGGCGGGTATGGAGGATGCGCAGGGAAAGGCGGCTGGGCTGGTATATGGTGTGTATTCTTGCTGTGGTGGCTCTCATTACACAATACCTGACCTGGACATGGAAACCGTCTGGTCGCGAGATCTATATTCTGGACCCCTCTGGCAACGTGTACTATGGGGCTGCCTATGAGCCAACCCACCAACCGTTGTTCCATTTGCTGGCAACCGATGCGACCCTGGTGTTTTTTCAGCGATCTGCCGGTTCGGGAGGGACTTTGGATCAGGAAGACTTTGCGGCAAGAATCTATCATAAAGGCGCCTTGGACCTGCTGAAGCAGGATGTTCAGCGGCAACGTGAAGATTTGGTAAGCCGCAATATGCATCAGAAGGCGGAAATAGGGCATATCCGGCAGATGGAGGAGCGAAATGGACGCGTTTATGTGTTGGTGGAAGGGCAATTGGTGCGGGCTGGCAAAGTGGGGAACCTGCCATTGACCGAGTCGGCGCCGTTCTCGCTGGTACTCTGTTTTGAACGCAATACATCCCCGGCTCCAGGGCGGTCTCCCTGGGTTGTGACAGAGTGGGCGCGAAAGAAGCCTGATGATTATTAATGATGGTTATCCTTTATACACTTGGCTGCGTACTGACCATGCTTGGATTGGGTAGTGAGCGCGTGCAGACATTTCCTATTCCTGAGAATCGGGTCGTGCCTGTTTTGGTACACCCGTTGAGTACGACCACAGTCGTGTTTCCTGACGCATTGCATGGAGTGGAAGGGATCGGTTTTTCCAGCGCTTCCGAAGATGGCGGGGATTACTATTTGAATATGATTCCGCAAAAAGGCGTGGTTTCGTTGAGTGCGTGGAAGTTGCCAGTACCGCCGAGAAACCTGCAGGTGTATATGGGAGATACATTGATTACCCTGTTGGTGATTCCAGTGGAGGACCCATCTGCCAGTCTGTTTCAGTTGCATCTTTTGAAGTCTCCCGTGACAGCGCATACTCACCTTCAGCATGAGGATAAGAGGGTATCCCATAACAGGATATCGGCAGGGACTGGCGACGGGGATTCCGCAAAGGATCAGGTGTGGTGGAAATGGGGCCAGCTTGAGTTTTATATTGTGGAGCAACGTGTGGATGGAAGGGATGGGACAATGTGTATTCAGTTAATGATTATAAATGGCGCGGACAGGAAAGTGTTTTTGAATCCACAACAGGTGAAGGTGAAAGTGGATGATGTGGTGGCGATGGCCAGCTATTTGTCTGTGACGGAATTGCCGCCACAGCGAAAAACATTGGTGGAAATGAGATTCCCGTTACGGGTGGATTCGATATCGGAGTCTTCCGTTGTGGAGGTGATGCTGGGATACGGGGATGAGAAGGAATGAAATCTGGAAAATTACGCAAACGAAAGTATCGGAAATGGATCCTGCTGGCTGTAGGTGCATCGTTGTTGATCTGGAGTAGTGTGTGGAAAACCCAGCACGACCATACCGTTATGGTGGATCATTCCGACAAAAATGTATCGGCAACACTGCATGCGTCCAGTCAATGGAAGCGCTCCTTACAGCCGTTTCCGGAGATCCGCATGGCTGAATCGCCGCAAGTGAAGCCCGGTTCAGAGGAAAGAGAGCATGTGCATAAGGAAAGAGTGGTTCCGCAGACAGCGATTGTGCGTTACCACCCGGTTGTGCAGGAACCGACGAACCATCCACCGCTCATTTCCCGTATCACGGTGGCGTCGCAGAGCCCGGCAGGTGAGGAAAGACGGCTTGTATGGAACGGCCCCGTGGCGCCAACAGGGCGAATATTACAGGTCGAGCTGGTGAATACGATTGATTCCTCGCTGTCACATAACCCGATTATCGGGTTGATTACCCATGACTTTTACTGGGAAGGCCATTTGTTGATACCCGCGGGAACAGAGGTACACGGGATGGCAACGGTGGAAACATCCCGACAGAATCTGCTGACAGGTATGAGTTGGAACCTGGTGTTTATAGGCAGGCATGACACCTTGCCCAACGGCTGGGTGCTGCCGTTGCAGGCAGTTGCATTGGAGAGACAGGACGCAACAGGAGAAGGGAAGACCTTTGGCTGGAGCGATATGCGGATGGGGTTGCCAGGCATGCGCATGCGCGCGGAAGATGAACTCGATATTAAACTGTTTTTGAGCGGCTTCCTAAGCGCTGCGGTATCTTCCCTGCAAACACGCCAGGTGAACAACATGACAGGAGTGTCCATGCTGGAGGAAACTGCGGAGAATGCAGCATTGTCTGGTGTGGTACAGGTGTTGCAGCAATACGGGGAACGCATACTTCAGGAAATCGAAAGAGTGGGCTTTTATCTACGGGTGAGGGCGGGCACGCAATTCTACTTGCTTGTGCAGGAGCCGTTGGACCTGAACCGAGGTATGGAAGGCGGAAGAGCAGGCGGATTATCCTATCCACATGCGGGCTCGGAAAATCGCAAGGCGGATACCCCGGTGTTGGATTTGAAATCATTGCAGCGGGTGGAATCGCAAATTGGTGAACAATGGGAGGAATTATGGAATCAGTATATGCGTACTGTTGGAAAGTGACATTTGTGGTGATCGTCATGATATGGGCGGGCGGGTGTCGACATGCAGGTATGGATAGCCGATCCAGTCGTGTCCCCGAGGAACTGCAGTTGCCAGCAATTGATCCCGTGCCTGATCGACTGAATCCCAGGGAACATCCTGTTCTGCCATGGATTGCCAGTCATGTCGGTGAGAGAGATACTTTAGCGAAGGAGGAACAATGAGATTTTTATGGATGATTTTATTGGTGGTTGCGGCTGCCTGTTTGTCGGCTGATGAGCAGGCTCCCACAGGCGTTGTTATTCAGCAGGAAGCTCATTTGCTGGTGGAAAGCCTGAAACGTCGGTTCCCTGATGTGAAATTTACATTTGTATTAAGCAATGAAACGGAATTGGCGGCTGCGGTGGCACAAAACCTGAGCCGTTTGCAGCAGATACAGCGTATGGAAACGGATTTGCAGGATATACGGATGACTCACCGGAAGGCGGAGGAAGAGGGTAGGCGAATCCAGCAGGAACAAGCCTTGTTGCAGGAGGAATTGCAGGTCACCATGGGGAAAGTAAGGAAATTGTACCTGTTACTGGATGATTTACAGACTCAGAAGAAAGAATTATCCGATGAGGTGGAGCATCTTAGAAAAACCCGTGGGCAAGAACAGCGGGAGAAGGAAGTGCTTGTGGCAGAGGTGGCGCACTATCGTGGTGTTGTGGCCAGGATACAGCAAGCGTTGGAGGAAGTGCCTGAGTTTATTCGCCCTCAACGTCTGTTCCGTTCTCCACAGGAACAGGGCACGGATGCGCCAACTGCTATTTCTGACTCTTCCAGAGCAGACCTATTGCAAAAGTGAGTCCCAGCACATTGGGAGTCCATGCCGCCACAGATGGGGGAATGAAAGAGCGCTCGCCCAGTAACAGGGAGAGATTGTTGATGAAGTAGTAGATAAAGAACAGGATAATGGCACGCGCGATATTGGATGCGGGATTTACCCGTACACCGCGGATTGCAAAAGGCACGGCCAGTGCGACCGCGACCAGACATGTCGCGGTACTTGCCCAGATGGCCGAATAGCGGGTCAGATAGGCATTGCGATAAGGCTGGTCGGGTGAAGGTAATTCCTGGATCAGCAAATCCAATTCCCGCAGGGAGAGATCCTTCGGTTGCTTGATGAGTGCCAGCATCAGTTGGGGATTTTCCTGGATATCCTGGAGCAACCGATGGTCAAATGATTCTGAAGCGACCAGCTCATGAGTGTCTGGATTGAATGTTAGGACCCGACCTTCATGGAATACCCATGCCTGATGTTCCAGATAGTCGAAATAGGCTTCGCGCGCCTGGATACGTTGCGTTTCCCTGCGATCCGGATCCAGTACGTGTACCGTGACACCATATCCCTGTAGCGTGCGCAGGGAAAAACGATTCATGGCCCATATACGCTGTTCCGCCCGATTGTCGAAGCGGACATTGTAAGCCATGCCGATATGTTGTTCTTCCTGTGTTTCCTGCTGGTGACGGAATAAAAACTGATCTTCCAGAAACTGCGATCGTTCGACAGACCAGGGAACCCAGCTCGCCTGGAGGCAAAAGACAATGCCTGAAAAGATCAGCCCAACGATCCACAGTGGTCGCCCAATGCGGAATGGAGACTGTCCTGCCGCCCGCAGTGCGGTGATTTCATGGTTGCGGTGCAATTGTCCCAGCGAGAACAGGACGGACAGCAACAACGCGACGGGAAATAGCAACGGCAGGCGGGAGGGGATGCCGGACAGATAATAATGGACCAGTTCCTCAGAGGAGGCTCCCAGCGCAAGCAGGTCTGGCAGGCTGTCGTATATATCGCCAAGTAAAACCAGACCCAGCGTGGCGCTTATCACCAGGGCAAAGGCCTTGGCCCATTCGGCAAATATGTATCGGTCTGTCAGCAAGAGGCCAGCATGGGGAATTTCCCCCTGACAATCAAGGCAACAACCGAGGATTAATCCCCGCGGTTGAGGGACATCAGCAACTGAAGAATGTACCAGAACATCAAGGCTACGGACGCGAACAGTGAGAGTGCCGCCACGACATGCTGGTTGGTCCGATAGTGGTACTGAATTTGCGAGGTGTTATAGAGGACGGCGCCTGCGGCCAGGGCAATCAAGATACCAGAGAACAGTGTGCCGAGATAAAAACCAAACAGCAGCCCGCAGATGATCACGCCAAAGGCAATCAGGAAACTGACTTTCAGGATACCCCCCAGGAATGAGAAATCCTTGCGGGTGGTAAAGGCGATCATGGTCAGGGAAAGGAATAGGATCACCGTCAGAAATCCTGCCTGGGTAATGGTGCCTGGATAGTATGTGTTGGCGATGAGCAACAGCGGGGTGAAGATAATGGCTTCTGCGACGATATATAGCCCCAGACCGGCATACTGCATGCCTGTGGAGGTGGCGTTGCGCGCCCAGGAATCAGCCACCCATGAGACCAGCATAAAGGCTCCCAATACGACCAACCAACTGATTCGACTGCCCATCATGGTTTCTGTAATTTGGGGAGCTAGAGGGGATTGCAAAATGGCGGCGCAAAGCAGTGCGAAAACGGCGATGGCTCCTGCCAGATGCGTATAGGTGCGGCGAATGAAGGCTGTACGCACTTCTTCTGGCTGGGCAGCAACAGAAAAGGCTCCGAGGTCGGGGGTGGAAGGATTGTAATTCATGGCGCAAACCCTATGCGATGGTTTTTGCGGTTTCAAGTGGAAACGGTTGTTTTTACAGGCCTCATAGACCCGAATGATGTAGGAGCGGCGGTATTTGGGGACTGAATAAAAAGGGTTGCCAAACTGCTTTGGGGGATTCAACCTGAGAACCAATTGTTATTTATAATATGTGCAGAATGACCAAATTAATCGGACTTTTCGGAATTCTTTCAGTCGCACTGCTTACTGGTTGCGCGACAAAGAGCAAGCAGGCGGAGGTTTACCAGAACCGCAATTTCAATTTTCTGGGGATCGTCAAGTCTGAACCAGCCAACTACACACCGAGTCCGAGCTATTCCTTTGCACTCACCCCTGATGAGTTGGTTCCAACCAACACATATAGTGGTGACAAGGTAACGCTCTTGTGGGGTTTGGTGACCCTGAAGGACTACTAAGCTGAAAGTCTTTGGAGGCCGAGCCCGATACAGGCGGTAGCCTGGTCAATGTGGCCCGGTTTTTGCCGGAAGCGGCAGCCCGTACTCCCAATAAGCCTGCGCTTATTGCCCCTGTTGTTTCGTTGTGGAACAAACGGGTTTGTTATGAAGTAACAACATTTGCGGAATTGGATGTTCGCTGCAATCGGCTGGCGCGTCATTTTCGCAAGCAGGGGTTGTGCGCGGGACAGCGTGCGTTGGTCATGGTACGACCGGGGACGGATCTGATTGTTTGCGCGTTCACGCTGTTCAAACTGGGAGTGGTTCCTGTTTTGATTGATCCAGGAATGGGGTTGCGTTCGTTCCTGCGCTGTGTCGGGCGTTCGCAACCGGAGATTTTGTTGGGGATACCGTTGGCGCACAGGATCAGCCGATTGTTTGGCAGGTATTTCGCGTCGGTGGCGCACCGTATTGTGGTGGGAGGAAATCCGTATCGACAGGCACTGTCCGATGCCACCGAGGATCACCTGCCAGGGGTGCAGGAACCGACCAAAGCCGAGACGCTGGCGGCGATCCTGTTTACATCGGGTTCTACCGGAGTTCCCAAGGGAGTCTGTTATGAACACGGCATGTTTGAGGCACAAATCCGATTGCTGAGACAGGCGTATGCGTTTGGAGAGGGAGAAGTGGATTTGCCGATGCTCCCCATTTTCGCATTGTTCAATCCCGCCTTGGGGATGACCACCGTGGTTCCGCGCATGAATCCGTCACGCCCTGCGACGGTAAGACCTCAGCGGATTGTAGAGGCGATTCAGCAATGGCAGGTCAGCAACAGTTTTGGGTCGCCTGTATTGTGGGGAAAAATCGCCCGTTATTGTA
>CAZYDZ010000108.1:0-7656 GCA_964646535.1 uncultured Opitutaceae bacterium | reverse complement strand
TCCCGCCTGACTTGCGTCCTCTGGTGCCGTTGGAAGGGGGGCGTTTTGCCACTTCCGACCTGAACGATCTCTATCGTCGCGTGATTAACCGCAACAACCGTCTACGCAATCTGTTGCAGTTGAAGACTCCCGATGTCATCATTCACAATGAAAAGCGAATGTTGCAGGAGGCAGTCGATGCCTTGTTTGACAATGGGCGTCACGGCCGCGCGGTTACGGGCGCAGGCAATCGTCCGCTGAAATCCCTGAGCGATATGCTCAAGGGGAAACAGGGACGTTTCCGCCAAAACCTGTTGGGTAAGCGCGTGGACTACTCTGGACGTTCGGTAATCGTGATCGGACCTGAGTTGAAACTGAATCAGTGCGGTCTTCCCAAAAAGATGGCACTGGTGCTGTTTGAGCCGTTCATTATCCGCCGCCTGAAGGAGCTTGGTTTCGTACATACAGTGCGCGGTGCGCGCAAGATGATCGAAAAGCGTTCTCCCGAAGTGTGGGACATTTTGGAAGAAGTGACCAAGGGGCATCCTGTTCTGTTGAACCGTGCGCCGACGTTGCACCGTCTCTCTATCCAGGCATTCGATCCGGTATTGATCGAAGGGGATGCGATCCGTCTTCATCCGTTGGTGTGTACCGCTTACAACGCGGACTTCGACGGAGACCAAATGGCGGTTCACGTACCGTTGACGCTGGAGGCAATTCTGGAAACCAAGTTGCTGATGATGGCGATTCACAACATCTATTCGCCATCGAGTGGAAAGCCGATTCTGACACCTTCCCAGGACATTGTTTTGGGCGCTTACTATCTGACCTTGGAGCCGCGTGAAAAGCTGGGCAAGGATGTGCGTGTGCCGTTGATGGCAAATCCGCAGGAAGTCATGCTGGCCGAAGCAGATGGTGTGCTTTCCAAACACGACTGGATTGATATTATCAACCCGGACTTCAATAAGGAGACCGTGTTTGGCAACCCGAGTCGCAAGGTGGTACGCACTACGGTTGGTCGCGTGATTTTCAGCCAGATCTGGCCAAAGAAGCTCGGTTTCATCAACTTTCCTGTTCCAAAGAGTAAACTGGGAGATCTGATTCTCGAAACGCACAAGAACAGTCCCGAAATCACGGTGGAAGTATTGGATGCGTTGAAGGAACTCGGTTTCCAGATCGCAACCCGTGCAGGTATCTCTATCGGTATTGACGACATGATCATTCCCGAAGAGAAGCCACAGATTGTTGCTGGGGCTCGTAAGCGTCTGCAGGACGTGGAAAATCAGTATCGCAAAGGGGTCATCACCCAGGGCGAGCGCTACAATAAGGTGCTCGAAATCTGGAACGGTGCATCTGATGCGATCGCCAAGGCAGCCTTTGCTTCCCTTGAGTCCAACAATGGGCGCAAGGAGGTCAACCCTGTGTTCTTGATGATGGATTCAGGTGCCCGTGGTAACAAGTCCCAGGTTCGCCAGCTTTGCGGTTCCCGTGGATTGATGGCCAAGCCGTCTGGTGAAACCATTGAGCGTCCGATTCTCTCTTCCTTCCGCGAAGGTCTTTCCGTGTTGGAATATTTCATTTCCACTCACGGTGCCCGTAAGGGATTGGCCGATACCGCATTGAAGACTGCTGACGCTGGTTACCTGACCCGTAAGCTGTGTGACGTTGCCATGGATGTTATTATCACTCAGGATGACGATGGCTTGCGCGACGGTATATGGAAGAAAGCGATTTACGAAGGCGATAAGGAAATTGTCTCCCTGTACGATCGCATCGAAGGTCGCTGCTCGGCGGAAACGATTTACGATCCGTCCAATCCTGATCAGATTCTGGTCAAGGATGGTGAGTTGATCAGTGAAGAGGTAGCTCGCAGGATTGAGGACTCGGGTATTGAGCGCTTGAAGGTGCTTTCACCACTCACGGCGAAGAATCCCGCCAGCCTGACTGCCCGCAGCTATGGTATTAATCCTGCCACCAACAAGAAAGTGGAGGTGGGTACCGCTGTCGGAATTATCGCGGCTCAGTCCATTGGTGAGCCAGGTACTCAGTTGACCATGCGTACTTTCCACATTGGTGGTGTTGCGAGCTTGAAGGCGGATCAGAACGAGATTCGTGTGCGCAGCCACGGTCGCGTGAAATTCCGCAATGTTCGTCTGATTTCTGTACGCGACGGAATCAAGGTGGTCACCAACAAGAATGGAATTATCCTGATTCTCGACGAGGATGACAAGGAGCTGGAATCCCATCCGTTGGCTGTGGGTTCCTTCGTGCCGTTTGACGAAGGAGCAGAAGTCAAGCGCGGTGATGTGATTGCGCAGTGGGATCCGCACAACATTCCGATTCTTGCGGAAAAGAGCGGTACTGTCGGTTTCCGTGACATGATCTTCGGTGTGACGATCAAGCGCGAACTCGATAAGGCTACTGGCCGCAATGCAATTCTGGTGATTGAACACAAGGAAGATCTGAATCCACAGATCGAAGTGCGTGATGATTCAGGCAAGGTAGTTGCTACTTATCCGATTCCGACAGGAGCCCAGATCGTGATCAATGAAGGGGATGAAATTGATGCGGGTAGTGTGCTCGCCAAGCGTCCCCGCGTTTCTTCCAAATCAATGGACATCACAGGCGGTCTGCCTCGTGTGGCCGAGCTGGTGGAAGCGCGTCGTCCGAAGGAAGCCGCGGAAATGGCCAAGATCGACGGTATCGTATCGATGGAAGGTACCTTGCGCTCGAAGAGAAAACTGGTGGTCGAAAACGAAGAGACTGGCCAGCGTGAGGAACACCTGATTGCCCACGGTAAGCATATTATTGTACAGCCAGGTGACCATGTGCACAAGGGACAGCCTCTGACCGAGGGTGCTGCCGATCCGCACGAAATCCTGGAAATTCTCGGACCACAGGCGGTTCAGGATTATATTCTGGTGGAAATTCAGAAGGTGTACCGCTCACAGGGTGTGGCCATCAATGACAAGCACATTGAAATCATCATTGCCCAGATGTTGCGCAAGGTACGTGTGATTGATCCAGGTGACTCTGACTTCTTCTGGGGTGAGCAAGTGGATCGCAACACTTTCATGGAAGAAAACAGTCGCATTAGCGAGATGGGGGGTGCCGCAGCAACGGGAGATCCGATTCTGCTGGGTATCACCAAGGCTTCCATTGAGACCGAAAGCTTCATCTCAGCGGCTTCCTTCCAGGAAACCACCCGCGTGCTGACGGATGCGTCGACACTCGGTAAGATTGACGAGCTGCGAGGCTTCAAGGAAAATGTCATCATGGGTAATCTGATTCCCGCGGGTACTGGTCTGCCGACCTACCGCAAGCTGAAGATCACCACTCTCGGTGGCAATCAAGCAGCCACTGAAGAGGCAACTTCCGAAGCAAGCTGAGGGTTTCCACAGTTCTTATTTACGAAAAGGCTCCCCGTACATGGGGAGCCTTTTTGTTTGGTGTACTGGCGCATTTGGCATTTTGTAGGGGTAGCTTTACTCTGAATCTGGAGAATGGAACCGCCGATTTCGCAGATTGGCGCAGATATAGGGAATCTATAAAAAAACGAGTATTGAGAAGTTATCGAGGAGAACAGAACTGTTTTTCTTGTTTTCAACTTCCTCAAATCATCTGCACCAATCTGAGAAATCGGCGGTTCTCCTTTGATTCCCTCGTGTGTTTTGCGCCTTGGTGGGAGATCTTTTGTGTTTATATTTTTTCCCAGCTACGGGCGAGGGCGAGGGCTTTCCAGAGGGCTTTGCCTTTTTGCAGGCATTCGAGATACTCTTTTTCGGGGATGGAATCGGCGACAATGCCTGCGCCTGTGTAGAGGTGTGCTTGTTGATCCTTGAGGATCAGGGTGCGGATCAGAATGTTCCATTCTGTGTTTTGATGGAAGTCGATCCAGCCCATGGAACCTGTATAATAGTGGCGGCGTACGGGTTCCATTTCCTCGATGATCTGCATGGTGCGCACCTTAGGTGCGCCAGTGATCGTACCGCCGGGAAACACGGCTGGAATCAGGTCGCTGAGCGTATGTTGTTCATCCCATTGACCCTCAACCTGGGAAACCAGATGAATGACATGCGAATAACGTTCCTGTACCATGAATTCGGGTACGTGGACGGTGCCGTGTTCGCAGATTCTGCCGAGATCGTTGCGAATCAGGTCGACCAGCATCAAATGCTCTGCGTTTTCTTTCGGGTGTGTTTGTAGTTCCGAGGAAAGTGATTGGTCCTCGCAACTGGAGGAGCCCCGCGGGCGGGTTCCTGCAATAGGGCGACTGGAAACCTTGGAACCGTGTTTGCGCACCAGCAGCTCAGGGGAGCCGCTCACGATCTCAAATTCAGGATGGCGCCATAGTCCCATGTAGGGAGACGGATTGATCTGGCGTATGGCCTCGTAGATTTTCCATCCTGCGATGTTGTTTGGTTCGCTCTGGCGCAAGGCAAGATTGACCTGATATGTATGTCCGGAAGTAATGTAATTCTGGATACGCTTTACCGCTTCTATATATTGTTCGTTGTATAGGGTAATGGGTCCATCCACACTTTCTCTAAGTGACTCTCCCTGATATTCGCCAATCTCCGCGTGCCTGACGTTGCAGGCATGTTCCCATGCCCAACGCAGCATTTTCAGGGATTGTGTCTGTTCATGCCAGACTTGCTGTGGGTTGCGCGGAGAGGATGAGGGAGAAGGATAGTACCAACTGATGGCGGTTACTGTTTTCGTCTGGTGATTGTACCGCAATACCGTTTTGGGCAGGTAAAACAGGTAGAGCGGCAAATCCAGGTCATCCCTTGCCATTGTGGGAATACGTTCAAAGCTGCGATTCAGGTCGTACGAAAGTAAACCGAGTATTCCGCCTGAAAAGCTGTCGTCTGGAAATATGCGAGGAGCCTGCCATTGGTTGCGCCATTGATCCCATATTTCGGTTGGTGATCCCCGATAAAACTTGCGTGGCTGCCATTTTCCCTGTGCCCCCTGTTGTGCGCTTTCCGCATAGTCATCCCAGCCGGTGAGAGTCTCGTGAATTTCCAGACCAAGGATGGTATGGGAATCTGTGGCAGCGATTCCATCCGGTGCGCGCCCACTCTCCAGTAATACGCTGGGTTGCCCCTCGACCCAAAAGGATTTCCAGCAGGAAGGCAATTCCTCTGAACGCCAGGAAGTCCATGTGGGCACAGCATTGTAAGTGGGCAACCACTGACTCCAATCCTCAAAACGGGTGTCCTCTGGATTCATGGCAGTTGATCCTGCGGTGCGAAAATGATCGTAGGCCGATATGGCCACGATTGCCTATAGTGCGTGGATGGCTTCCTTGTGTACCGCCAGCGCGGCTTCCTTGATCGACTCGGAAATCGTCGGGTGTGCGTGTACGGTGCGCCCGATGTCTTCCGCGCTGCCACCGTATTCCATGTGTGCGACAATGCTCGCAATCATTTCTGAGGCATTGTGAGCGACGATCTGAGCGCCGAGAACGCGGTCAGTCTTTTCGTCCGCAACAATCTTGACCAGGCCATCGGTGGTATCACTGGCAATGGCACGTCCGTTGGCCGCCACGTTGAACTTGCCAACCTTGATATTCAGGCCACGCTTTTTGGCTTCTGTTTCGGTTAGGCCTACTCCGGCGATTTCCGGTTCAATATAAATGACATTCGGAATCACCTCGTAATTCACATGCCCTGCCTTGCCAGCGATTCGTTCTACGCAGGCGACACCTTCTTCTTCCGCCTTGTGAGCGAGCATGGGGCCATCGACGACATCGCCAATGGCGTAAACACCTTCCGCACTGGTTTTGAAATGAGCGTCGATCTTGATACGTCTACGCTCAGTCAACTCGACCCCAGCGGCCTCCAGACCCAGATTTTCGATGACTGGGACACGACCTACTGAGACCAGTACTTTATCGCCGCTGAACTCTACGGTTTTGCCCTTCTGTTCGGCGGTAACCACCAATTTGTTTTTCTTTTTGGAAAACCCGGTGACCTTGGTGTCGAGTGCAAATTCGATGCCCTGCTTCTTCAGAGTACGTTCTGCCAGGCGAGCCACATCGCTGTCATAGGTGGGGGCAATCTGTGGCAGAAACTCGACTACAGTGACCTTGCTACCCAGACGAGCCCATACCGAACCGAGTTCCAGCCCGATCGCTCCTGCGCCGACTACAATCAGTTCTCCTGGCACCTTGTCCAAGGCAATGGCCTCGTCGCTGGACAGAATGTTTTTGCCATCAAAGGGGAGTACCGGGATTTCCGCGGCTTTGGAGCCGGTGGCCAGCAGGATATGTATGGCGGCCAGCGTGGTTTTGCCTTTGTCGGAGGATACTTCCACCTGCCCTTTGCCGAGTAGTTTGGCAGATCCCTGAAAAGTCTGGATACCGCGTTTCTCGATCAGGGTGCTGACGCCGCCGACCAGACGTTCGACTACCGAGTCCTTTTTCTTCATCAAGGTAGCCAGATCGATTTTAACTGAATCTACCAGCACTCCATGATCTGCCGCATGGTGTTGTGTCTGCCGGACAATCTCGGTGGAGTGTAACAGCGCCTTGGCTGGAATACAGCCCACGTTCAGGCAGGTGCCACCCAGTGTGGATCGTTTTTCCACCAGTGCGGTTTTCAAGCCGAGCTGTGCTGCGCGAATTGCGGCCACGTACCCACCAGGGCCCGCACCAATGACGACGAGGTCAAAATTGTGATCTGCCATAAGCCGCTTATTGTGGCTTATCCACACAGCGGCTGCCAAGCCAGAATTCACCACAAGGGCACGAAGCCACCATGCTACAAGATGAACAGGATTGAAAAGGGGATAGCCACAGAGGGCACAAAATACACAAATCCCGACAGGTCGGGACGCAGACGGGACGAGGGAACCGCAGATGAGCGCTCTGATTCAGATGAATTGTTTTAGTTTGCATTTCTTTGTTGTTTATTAAAATATTTGAAAGAACGTATAAAACATAGGGGGAGAGGATATGGGGAAGTCGAGGGAGGATTATGATGGGGTGTGGAAGCGGATTCTGGACTGTTTTTTTCAGCCGTTGCTGGAATTGTGCTTTCCTGACGTGGCGGCACAGATTGACTGGAGGTATGCACCGGAGTATCTGGATACGGAACTGGTGCATTTGAGAAAAGCGGGCAAGGGGCGTCGTCAGCACCTGGACCGTTTGGTGCGTTTGCGCCTGAGGGATTCTTCGCAATGGGTGATGCTCCTGATTCATATCGAGGTGCAGGGGCAGAAAGTAGAAGCTTTTGCGTTGCGGATGTTGGGTTATCTGGTGGGTATCGGTGGTGAGCACGAGGAACCGGTAATCCAGTTGGCGATTCTGGTGGATGACGATCCGGATTGGCATCCTGTGGGGATGGAACAAACCGATTTTGGAATGCACTTGTCGTATCGCTATCTGACACTGAAGGTATTGACGCTCGATGCAGATTGGTTGGCGCAGTCGGACAACCCTGCGGCATTGGTGTTGCTGGCGTGTCAGAAAGCGATTCTGTCGCAGGGCAAACGGGATGCCACGTACTCTTTGCGCCTGAAGTGGAAAAAGGAAATGATTCGACTATCCCTGCGCAAGAACTACCCGCCGGAGGATATGGAAAATCTGTTGCTGGTGATCGATTACCTGATGCGGCTGCCAGACGATAAAGAATTGCAATTTCACCATTGGATCAATGAAGATATGGAAAC